>USAY01000007.1 GCA_900552755.1 uncultured Collinsella sp. | reverse complement strand
ACTGCGACCGCGCCGACATGCCCATGCAGGTCGTGCGTCAGTGGACGAGCATCGTTGCCGCTTCCGAGCTCGCTCGTAAGCGCAACGTGAACGATGAGTTCCTTAAGAACTGGATCGACGTCGTCGATTATCAGTAATATCTGAGCGATTCATTTCGCATCGGAGGCACAAAGGAAAACCCCGCAGCTCGCATGGGCTGTGGGGTTTTTCCTTTTAGCGATTGAGCGCGCCGACAAGATAAAAGGACGGCCCCGCATCTCCCCTATCTGGAGAAATGCGGGGCCGTCCCGTATATCGAACTACAAGCGAAATCGCCGATTAACGGCGGGCAGCCTTCACAAGCTCGGCGACCTTGGCGACGACCTCGTCGATCGCCACGTCCTCGCGCTCGCCCGTGGCACGGTCCTTGAGCTCAACGGTGCCGTTCTTAAGGCCACGCTTGCCGAGCACCACCTGATACGGGAAGCCCATAAGGTCATTGTCGGCAAACTTAAAGCCGGGACGCTCATCGCGATCGTCGACGACAACCTCGATACCCTCGGCGCACAGGCCATCAACGATCTGTTCGCAAACGGTAGCGCACTCCTCCTTCTTGGGGTCGAGCGGAATCACCGCAACCTCGTACGGGGCAACGGAGACCGGCCAGACGATGCCATGCTCGTCGTTGTGCTGCTCCACGACGGCAGCGAGCGAGCGAGACACGCCCACGCCGTAGCAACCCATGATAAGCGGCTTCTCCTTGCCGTCCTCGTCCATAAAGGTAGCACCCATGGCCTCGGAGTACTTGGTGCCCAGCTGGAAGACCTGGGAAACCTCGATGCCGCGAGCAGCAGAGAGCGGCTTGCCGCAGTGCGGGCAGGGATCGCCGGCGACGACGGTGACCAGATCGGCCCACTCGTCGACGGTAAAGTCGCGCTCGGGGCAGGCACCGGTAAAGTGATAATCGACCTCGTTGGCACCGCAGGCCCACTGCTTGGACTCGCGCAGGCTCTCATCGCACACCAGACGGATGCCCTCGGGCAGGTTGACCGGTCCGATAAAGCCCTTGTGCAGACCGTTCGCCTGAAGCTCCTCGTCGGTCATCATGCGATAGCCCTTGCCAAAGACGTGCTCGGCTTTGCAGTCATTGAGCTCGTGGTCGCCCGGGACAATGGCCACAACCGGCTTGCCCTCGGCGTCGATGAGCGCCAACGACTTGCGCGTGCCGTTCTCGGGGAAGCCGAAGAACTTGGCAACAGCCTCGATGGTGCCCATACCCGGAGTCTCGACCTTGGTGAGCGTGCCGTCGCCGGGGCCCTCGGTCACAACGACCTTGGTGCTTGCAGCCTCATCATCGGCAGCAAAGCCGCAATCGTCGCAATACACGAGCGAAGCCTCGCCGGCATCGGCCAGAGCCATGTACTCGACGGAGGTATCGCCGCCGATCTCGCCGGAGTCGGCGACAACGGGCAGAGCCTTGATGTAGCAGCGCTCGCAGATGTTGGCGTAGGCCTGCTTCATCTTGTCGTACTCCTCCTGCAGACTCTCCTGCGTGGCAGAGAAGCTGTAGGCGTCCTTCATGATGAACTCACGGCCGCGCATCAGGCCAAAGCGGGGACGGAACTCATCACGGAACTTGTCCTGAATGTGGTACAGGTTGACGGGCAGCTGCTTATAGGAGCGCAGCTCGTTGCGCACCAGGGCCGTGACGGTCTCCTCGTGCGTGGGGCCCAGCACAAACTCGCGACCATGACGGTCGTCAAAGCGCACGAGCTCCTTGCCATAGGCATCGATGCGGCCGGACTCACGCCACAGCTCGGCATCGACCATAATGGGCATCATGAGCTCCTGGGCGCCGGCGGCGTCCATCTCGTCGCGCACGATGTTCTCGATCTTACGAATCGAGCGCCAAGCGAGCGGCAGATAGGAATACAGACCGGCGGCCTCCTTGCGGATCATACCGGCACGAAACAGCAGACGATGGCTTGCAAGCTCGGCGTCGGCCGGATCCTCTTTGAGCGTCGGCGCATAGAGCTTAGACATATACATTGCTCGGGTCATTTATTTCTCCTCAATAAGCTTGTCGACCTCGGCCATAAGCGCGTCGACAATTTGGTCCTCAGCTACTTTACCAATGATCTGGCCATGCGAAAAGAGCAGAGCCTGACCACGTCCGCAAGCAACGCCCAGGTCGGCATCAGAAGCCTCACCGGGGCCATTAACGGCACACCCCATGACGGCAATCGAAAGCGGCGCGGCATAGTTCTTAAGCCGCTCGGTTACTTCCTCGGCGATTGCAATCAGGTTAACCTGGCAGCGGGCGCACGTGGGGCACGAGACAATCTCGGGTCCACGGCGACGCAGGCCCAGAGACTGCAAAATGCCCCAGGCGACCGGCGGCTCCTCGACCGGATCGGCCGTGAGCGAGACGCGCATGGTGTCACCGATACCCTCAGACAGCAGGATACCAAGGCCCACCGAGCTCTTGATGGTGCCCTGCAGCTTGGTACCTGCCTCGGTTACGCCCAGGTGAAGCGGAACGTGGGGAATCTCACGCGACAGGGCTCGATAGGTATCGAGCGTCGTTTGCACGCTGTGGGCCTTGGCTGAAAGCACAATGTTCGTAAAGCCGCGGTCTTCAAAATGCTTGACGAAACGCTCGCTCGACATCACGAGCTTTTCGGGCTGCGTGAGGTCTTCGCGCTCGGCGATATCCTGCTCAAGCGAACCGGCATTGACGCCGATACGAATTGCGCAGCCCGCGGCACCCGCAGCATCGATCACCGCGTCAACCTTGGCCCAATCGCCGATATTGCCGGGGTTGATGCGCAGCTTGGCAGCACCGGCCTCGACGGCACCAATGGCGAGCTTATGGTTAAAGTGGATGTCGGCGACAATCGGCACCGGAGACTCGGCACAGATGGTGCGGAAACCCTCAAGCGCGGCCTCGGTGGGCACGCTCACGCGCACGATATCGCAGCCAGCCTGCGCCAACGCGCGCACTTGCGCAAGCGTTGCCTGGGCATCAGCGGTATCGGTGCAGGTCATGGATTGGACCACCACCGGCGCACCGCCACCGATCTGCACACCGCCCACATGCACGGGGCGCGTCAAATCGCGAGGCAAAGGATGGGATAAAGACAATCCAAACACTCCCCTACAGAATAAATCGAAGGATGTCGGAACGAAGCATATAGACAAACAGCAGCACAAAGAGCGCGATGCCCACATAGCTCACAATCGTCTGGACCTTGAGCGGAAGCTCGCGGCCCACAATCTTTTGAATGATCTCGATGACCAGCTTGCCGCCATCGAGTGGTGGGATGGGCAGCAGGTTCATAAAGCCAAGCGAGAACGAAATGAGGGCGGCAAACGAAAGGAACGTGGCAGGGCCGGCAGCAGCAGCCTGTGAGGACATAACGCTAATACCCACGATCGACGAGGACTGGTCGAGAATCTCCATCGTATGCTGCGGCTGGAGTAGGCGCATCACGCCCTCCGCTGTCTGCACGACATAGGAGAAAGACAGGCGAGCCGACGTGATGAGGTCTAAACGGACCACCTGCGTAGAGGCATACACACCTAGGCGCTCATCCTCTTTGAGCGCAACCGTGGTCGAATGCTGCTTGCCGTCACGCTCGTACTCGATGGCGATATCGTCCTTACCGGCAGCCTTGCCGATGGCATCGTAAACGTCCATCCAGGTAGAGCACGATACTCCGTCAACCGAAAGGATCGCGTCGCCGCCCTCGATACCCGCCTTGGCGGCAATAGACCCCTCGTCAACCTGACCGATCACGTTGGTATCCATCGGCACGGTGACACCCGTAATGGAATAGATGCTCATAAGGAGCAAAAAACCCGTCAGGATATTGACGAGAATGCCCGCGAGCAGCATAAAGGCGCGCTTGAGAAAGCCCTGGCCAAGATAAGTGTGCGAGCGCTCTTGCGCCAAGAAATCAGCCTCGCCGCACGGCAGCTCCCACACATCGCCCTCGGCAGTCGCATGCTCTCGATCGAACCGGCGGCCGTCAAAGGTGGTGTAACCCGCAGCGTCTCGAGGCAGTGTCTGATACTTAGTGGGATAGTAGCTCGGTGAGGGCTTCTCCCCTTCCTCATACCAAGGTGCGATGGAGCCCCAGCCCAGCAACAGAGCACAAGCCTCGAGCACATCCTCCTCGGAAAGCTCGAGCTCGACAGCAAGGTCGGCCACGGTCACGCGACCATGACGGTAGATAGCCGCGAGCACGCGATCGGCGCACGAGACATCGGTCGGATCCATACCGCAGATGGCAGCGTAGCCACCCAGCAGCAGCGGGGTCACGCCAAACTTGGTTCCAATGCGACGCGACGTGTAATGGATGTCAAAGCGGCACGGCAGGCCCAAAAAGAACTCGGTCACACGGACGCCGCAGGCACGCGCCGCCAAAAAGTGGCCACCCTCGTGCAAAAACACGAGGACGGAAAGCATCAGCAGGCCCCAAAAGACCGATGAAAGAACGCTCAGAACAGTATCCATAAAACGAAAAAGCAATCCTTATGGGTTAGGAACGGGTTGCGACGAGTACCTGCGCAGCCTTTTCACGCGCCCACGCATCGATATCGTGAAGTTGCTCAAACGAATCGACCGCCTGCACATCGTGGGCATCCATGCAGGATTCCACAATGCGATCGATATCGGTAAAGCTGCAGCCATCGCGCAGGAAGGCATCGACGGCGACCTCGTTGGCGGCATTGAGCACGCACGGCATGGTGCCACCCGTCTTGCCGGCACGCTCGGCCAGTGCCAGACAGCGGAAGGTATCCATGTCGGCAGCATCAAACGTGAGCTGCCCCAACTCGCGAAAATCGATACGAGGCGCCGGAGTATCCCAACGCTCGGGATACGAGAACGCGAACTGGATGGGAATACGCATGTCGGAAGCACCGAGATGCGCCATCACGGAGCCGTCGGAGAACTCGACCATAGAGTGAATCTTGGACTGACGCTGCACGACCACGTTAATGAAATCGAGGTCGCAGTTAAACAGATGCATGGCCTCAATGCGCTCCAGGCCCTTGTTCATGAGGGTGGCGGAGTCGATGGTGATCTTGGCGCCCATGGCCCACGTGGGATGTGCGAGGGCATCGGCACGCGTCACGCGGTCGAGCTCGTCGCGCGTGCGGCCAAAAAACGGACCGCCCGAGCAGGTGAGCCAAATACAATGAGCCTCGCGTGGGTTCTCCCCCAGATAGCACTGGAAGATGGCGGAGTGCTCAGAGTCGACTGGAATAAGCTGGCCCGGTTGCGCCAACGGCATAAGCAAGTCGCCACCGACGACGAGGGACTCCTTGTTGGCAAGGGCAAGGCGCTTATTTGAGGTCAAGGCCGCATGGCTCGCCTCGAGACCGGCGGCACCCACAATAGCGACGAGTACGCAGTCGACATCGTCGCGACGCGCGAGCTCGCAAACCGCCTGCGCGCCAACGCCGAGCTTCGTTCCCTCGGGCAACTCCTGCAGCACGGCGTCATCGCCATGAGCGACATCGGCCACGGCAACCGCCGAAACCGAGAACTCGCGGGCAGCGGCAACAAGCTCGGAGGTACTGGAGTTAACGGACAGCGCCGTCACCTGCAGGCGATCGGCCTGCTGGCGGCACACATCGAGCGCCTGGGTGCCGATGGAGCCCGTACAACCCAGGATGGCAACACGGAGGCGTCCATCGGGGCCATACGTCGTCTGGAATGACATTACAGCACGCCTCCGATCATCAGCATCAGCTGCGCGGTGATGCAGCCGAAGATAAGCGAATCGCTACGATCGAGCATGCCGCCGTGGCCCGGGATAAGGTTGCCGGAATCTTTGACGCCCACACCGCGCTTGATGCGCGACTCGATAAGGTCGCCGATAACGCCCAGAATGGACACGACCACGCCGCACAGCAGCGCATAGGGCAGGCTGAGCTTGAAGAAATGCGTCGCCCACAGGATGAGCCAAATCAAAACCGAGCCCAGGATGCCGCCAACAAACCCCTCCCAGCTCTTTTTGGGAGAGATCTTGGGAACCATCTTGTGTTTGCCGATACGGCTACCCACGATATAGGCAAACGAATCGGAGACCCAGAGAGACGCGCAAACACCCACCGAAAGCAGGGCGCCGGCAAAACCGGGCACGGCATCGCGCAGCAGCACGATAGCCGACAGCATAAAACCGGTGTAGATGGGACCCATGAGTGTCACGGCAACATCGGATATGCGGGTACGCGGCGACCAGACATACCAAATGCCCACAGCGAGCATCAGGGCAAAAAGCAGGGCATTCAGCAGCATCGAATCGCCCAACGCCGACAGCGGAAAGAGCACGGCGGCAGCGATACCCATGCGCTCGTTAGCCATCTTGCCATCGAGCCTTGTCATACGGAAAAACTCATAGCAGCACAGACCGCTCATGACGGAAACAAAGATGGCCGTGGGCACGATACCCAAAACCAGGCACAGGATAAAGACAACGGCGTAGACGATACCGGCGGCGGCACGGGTAATAAAGCCCGCCAGCCAAGAACCGGTGCCGCTCTTCACTGCAGGCGTTCCCGCAGTGGCAGCTTTGCACGCAGGCGTCTTGGGAGCAGATGCCTTGGGACGATCGGACACGATTAAGCCTCCTCGGTCTTGCTCAGTCCACCAAACCTACGGTCACGGCCCTGATAGGCCAAAATGGCGTCGACAAGGCCCCAACGATCAAAGTCGGGCCAATAGGTATCGGTGACGTAGAATTCGGAATAAGCCACCTGCCACAGCAGATAGTTCGAAAGGCGCAGCTCACCAGAAGTGCGAATCACAAGCTCAGGATCGGGAAGGCCGGCGGTATAGAGGTGGGAAGCCACCATGTCGTCATCAATTGCGCCAGGATCGATCTTACCGGCGGCAGCGTCGAGTGCGATCTGACGGACAGCGCGGGTAATCTCGGCACGCGCGCCGTAGTTGACGGCAAGCGCCAGCGTCATGCCGGTGTGATTGGCGCACTCGGCAAGACCGCGTTCAAAAACGTCGCGGGTCTTCTTGGGCAGCGCGGAAATGTCACCCAAAAAGACAACGCGCACGTTTTCGCGCTTCAGAAGCGGCAGCTCGTCGATGAACGTCTTGGCAAACAGATGCATCAAGACGTTGACCTCATGCTGCGGACGGTTCCAGTTTTCGGTAGAAAACGCATAGGCCGAAAGCACGTCGACGCCCAGACGCACGCAGGCGGTAATAATCTCGCGAAGGGAGACGATACCCGCCTTGTGGCCCTCGGTGCGCGCAAGACCGCGCGACGTGGCCCAACGACCGTTGCCGTCCATGATACACGAGATATGGTGCGGAATGTTATTGAGGTCAAGGTCGGAAAAACCGACGCCCGCAGGGGCGTCGGCAAAGTACTCGACCAGTTTATGCTCGTCGTATTGCACCTTAGATCTCCATGACCTCGGCTTCTTTTTCCTTCAGAAGCTCCTCGACCTTGGCGACATACTCATCAGTGTGCTTCTGGACCTTGGCCTGCTCGCGACGGACATCGTCCTCGGTGAGCTCCTCATCGCGCTCGAGCTTGTTGTTGAAGTCGCGACGGATGTTACGGATAGACACCTTGGCCTGCTCGGCGTACTCGCGGCACTCCTTGACGAGCTCGCGACGGCGCTCCTCAGTGGGAGCCGGGAACGGAAGACGAACGACGGTGCCATCGGAGTTGGGGGTAATACCCAGATCGGAAGCGCCGATGGCCTTGACGATAGCATTGATGAGTGCCTTGTCCCACGGCTCGATGAGCAGCATGTGGGCCTCGGGGGTCTTGACGGCGGCAACCTGCGTGACCGGCGTGGGAACACCGTAATAATCGACGGTGATGTCGGACAGAATGTTGGCATTGGCGCGGCCGGTACGGACCTTGGAGAAGTTATGCTTGAGGGACTCGAGCGACTTGTCCATATGGGCGGTGATGTTCTCTGCCATGCTTAATCCTCCTGATAGACGAGCGTGCCGACGGGCTCACCCGAAAGCGCGCGCTTGACGGTGTCCTCGCCATCGATGTTGAGGACCAAAATCGGCATACGGTTATCCTGGCACAGTGCCGTAGCCGTGGAATCCATAACCTGCAGACCGCGGACGAGCACCTCGTGATAGGTAATCTTGTCAAAACGGACGGCATCGGCGCACTTGACGGGATCCTTGTCGTAGATGCCGTCAACCTTGGTGGCTTTAATCAGAATCTCGGCGCCGATCTCGCACGCACGAAGAGCCGCGGCGGTGTCGGTCGTAAAGTACGGATTGCCCGAACCGGCGGCAAAAATAACGACGTTGCCCTTGGAAAGGTGGTTGATGGCGCGACGGCGAATATAGGGCTCGCAGATCTCGTTCATCTGGATAGCGCTCATCACGCGGCAGGGAACATCGTTATGCTCGAAGGCATCCTGCAGGGCGAGCGCGTTCATAACGGTTGCCAGCATGCCCATGTAGTCGGCCTGAGCACGCTCCATGCCACCGGCAGCGCCGGCCATGCCGCGGAAAATATTGCCGCCGCCGACAACGACGCCGACCTCATGGCCAACGGCGAGCAGCTCCTTGACCTGCTTGGCAAGATGGTCGGTAACCTTGGGGTCGATGCCATATTGGCCGTCGCCCATCAGTGCTTCGCCGGAAAGCTTAAGAAGCACGCGTTTATATCGGATGTCGGACAAAGCGATCCTCCTTTAATTAGACTTTCAATATGATATCAAAGGCTCTGATAAGAGCCATGAAAAAGCAGGCTGTGAGTAAAACCCACAGCCTGCTCATTACCAGCTACAAGAGCTTATTTACTCGCCACGGACCAGACGGTCAAAGGCAACGACGGTAATGGTGTCGCCGAGCTCCTTGGAGACCTGCTCAGCGTACTTCTTGATAGTGAGGGAGCTGTCCTTGATGAACTCCTGCTCGGTGAGCACGGACTGCTTGTAGAACTTCTCCAGACGGCCGACAGCCATCTTCTCCTGGATAGCCTCGGGCTTGCCGGACTCGGCAGCCTGGGCCATGTAGATCTGCTTCTCGTGCTCGACGGTCTCGGCAGGAACCTGATCGCGGGTAGCGCAGATCGGGGCGACGGCAGCAACCTGAAGGGCAACGTCGTGAGCGAAGGTCTTGAAGGACTCAGCCTGAGCGGTCTCGGCCTTCTCGAAGGCGAACTCGACGAGAACGCCGATCTTACCACCCATGTGGATGTAAGAAGCGAGCGCGCCGTTCTCGGCCTTGCGGGCAGCGAAGCGGGAGATCTTCATGTTCTCGCCCATGATGTGAATCATCTCGGTGAGCTCGGAGGAAACGGTCTCCTCGCCCATCGGCTTCTCGAGCAGAGCGTCGACGTCAGCAGGCTCGGTGGTAGCGACAACCTCAGCGACCTTGGAAGCAAAGCCAGTGAACTTGGCGTTGGAGCCAACGAAGTCGGTCTCGCAGGAGAGCTCGAGCAGAGCGCCGGTCTTGCCATCCTCGGAGACGAACGCGGCGACAGCGCCCTCGTTGGTCTCACGGCCAGCCTTCTTGGCAGCCTTGGCAAGGCCGTTCTTACGCAGAACGTCGACAGCGGCGTCCATGTCGCCGTCAGCCTCGACGAGAGCCTTCTTGCACTCCATCATCGGGGAGTCGGTCATCTCGCGGAGCTGCTTGACCATAGCGGCGGTAATCTGGGCCATTGTGGTTCCTTTCAAAGAGATGAAAAAGAATTAACTAAGACTGATTTACTCGGCCTTGGGCTCAGCGGCCATCTCGGCCTCGGAGACCTGCTCCTTGCCGGAGCCAGCGAGGCAGGCGTCAGCCATGAGCTCGCACATAAGGGTGACAGCGGAGATAGCGTCATCGTTGCAGGGGATGCCGTACTCGACCTCGTCGGGATCGGAGTTGGTGTCGATCAGAGCGACGACGGGGATGTTCAGGCGCTGAGCCTCCTTGATGGCGTTCTCCTCGCGCTTGGTGTCGATGACGAAGAGAGCCTGGGGCAGACCCTTCATGTCGCGGGCGCCGCCGAGGTTGGTCTGGAGCTTGGTGAGCTCCTTGCCGAGCACAGCCTGCTCCTTCTTGGGCAGAACAGCCATGCGGCCGTCCTCGACCATGGCCTCGAGCTCCTCCATGCGGTTGATGCGGGAGCGGATGGTGACGAAGTTGGTCAGCATACCGCCGAGCCAACGCTGGTTGATGTAAGGCATGTTGGCGCGCTCAGCAGCGTTCTTGACGGCCTCCTGAGCCTGCTTCTTGGTGCCGACGAACAGCACGTTGCCACCCTTGGCGACGTTCTTGACGAAGGTGTAGGCCTGGTCGGCGTCGAGGATGGTCTGCTTGAGGTCAAGGATATAGATGCCGTTGCGCTCACCGAAGATGAACGGCTTCATCTTGGGGTTCCAGCGACGGGTCTGGTGACCGAAGTGGCAGCCGGCCTCGAGCAGGGTGCGGATATTAATCTTGGTAGCCATGTTAAACCTCCTGTGGTTTGCCTCCGCGCGGGGTCATCCTCCAAAACCAACCCGGACATGTGCTACCAAAGCCCGGGCACCACGGTATGAAGTAGCCGCGCGTGCGTGATAAAAACATGTTGCCGTGAAGCAACCCGATGAATGATAGCAGGAATGCTTCTTCCTGCCAACCCGCAATCAAAACCACACACCTCGGTGCGGCGCGGGACGTCCCAGCCACTATTCGCCGCGGGGATGGGCTTGAGCCACGGCACGTTTGAGCCGATCGGGTGTGAGATGTGTGTAAATCTGCGTCGTGGACAGGCTCGCATGGCCCAGCAGCTCTTGAACCGAGCGCAGGTCCGCACCGCCCTCGAGCAAGTCGGTCGCAAAGGTATGGCGCATCGCATGCGGGGCGATGTCGGCCGGAATGCCGGCGAGCGTCGCCAGCGTATGGAACCGCCGCCTGAGCATGGCGGCACTCATGCGATTGCCGCGCACCGATATAAGCAGCGGATGCGGCCCGGTGGCGGGGTCACGGCGCTTTGCCTGAGCGAGCAACACCGGCCTCCCCTCCTCAATATAGAAACGAGTCACCTCGAGCGCACGACGATACAGGGGGACGATACGTTCTTTGCTCCCCTTGCCCCAAAGTCGCAGCGTTCGCTCGGACCAACCAATAGACTCCACGTTGAGCGCCGCGAGCTCCGAGATTCGCGCGCCGGAGGCATAGAGCAACTCAAGCATCGCCGCATCGCGCAGTCCCGCGGGCGTCGAGGTATCAGGCGTCTTGAGCAGCGCCTCAACCTGCTGGGTCGTAAGGACGCCCGGCAGGTCACGCGGCAGCTTGGGCGATGCGATCGCCGAGACCGCATCGCCCTCGACAATCCCCTCGACAGCCATCCACCGATAGAGTGAGCGAATGGCAGACAGGTGTGCCGCAAGGGTCCGAGCCGCCACCTGGCCACGCGACAGCTCGGCCAAATAGGAACGAACGGTCCGTACGTCGGCGGCGCGAGCGTCGATGCCCTCGCGTTCGCACCAGGCAGCAAAGCGCTCCAGCCTCGAGCCATAGGCCGTCACCGTGTTGGGAGAAAGTCCCTCGACGCGTGCGATATAGGCGATAAACGAGTCGACGGTGTCGTACAGGTCAAAGGCTATGACCGGTCGCCTCCAAACAGATCGGGGCGAGTAGCCAGATAGGCGTCAAGGGCCTCGAGCGCACGGTCCGCATAGGCCTGGTAGCGGTCGCGCTTGCTGCGGCGCTTACCATCCTCGAGTGGCGGCACCAGGCCAAAGTTGACATGCATGGGCTGATAGCCCACGGTGGCAGGATCGGTCGCATAGCCCACGAGCGCACCCAGGGCGCCCACGCGGGGCAACTCGACGCCCGCGGCACCGATAGCCTCGGCATAGGTGTTGAGTGCCGCGAGCAGACCGGTCGCCACGGCTTCCATGTACCCCTCGGTGCCGGTGATCTGACCGGCCAGGCGCACACCGGTACCGGGCACGGCAAAGGTGCCATCGAGCACGTGCGGGGCGTCGACAAAGGTATTGCGGTGCATGACACCGTAGCGGAAGAACTCAGCGTTCTCCAGGCCCGGCACCATATGGAAGACGCGCTTCTGCTCGCCAAAGGTCAAGTTGGTCTGGAAGCCCACCAGGTTATAGGCGGTCTTCTCCTTGTTTTCGGCACGCAGCTGAATCGCCGCCCAGGGGCGACGTCCGGTACGCGGGTCGGTGAGGCCGACGGGCTTCATGGCGCCAAAGCGAATGGCGTCCTTGCCGGTGCGCGCAACTTCCTCGGCAGGCTGGCAGGCCTGGAACAGATCGCCGCCCTCAAAGTCTTTAAGCACCACGCGGTCGGCCGTAGTAAGCGCCTCGATAAAGGCCTCGTACTCCTCCTTGTTGAGCGGAGCGTTGAGATAGTCGCCGCCCCCCTGCTCCTCGTAGCGCGACTGCGAGAACAGCACGTCCATATCGAGCGTGGAGGCATCAACGATCGGCGCCGCGGCATCGAAGAACGCAAGGGCGTCGCCACCGACGAGCTTCATGACCTCTTCGCTCAGCGCCGGTGAACACAGCGGGCCCGCGGCAATGACCACGTGACCCTCGGGAATCTGCGTGACCTCGCCGTGCACGACCTCGATATTGGGACGGGCGGCAACCTCGGCCTCGACAAACTCGGAAAACTTGACGCGATCGACCGCCAAGGCGCCACCGGCGGGAACAGCCGCGCGATGGGCGCAGTCGAGCAGGACTGAACCCATGCGCTCAAGCTCGGCCTTCAGCAAACCAGCCGCGGAATCCGGACGGGTCGACTTAAACGAATTGGAGCAGACGAGCTCTGCCAGGTGATCGGTATGGTGAGCCGGGGAGCTCACCTGGGGGCGCATCTCGCACAGCTTTACGGCAAACCCGCGGTCTGCCAGCTGGATCGCGCATTCCGAACCCGCCAGACCGCCACCGATAACCGTCACCTGATCGAACTGCATCTGCAAACACCTTTCTAATTGACACGTTTTCCATTGTGACCGAAGGGCGTCTGGGCGTGAAGGGCAAACTTGGAGGGCGCATACCTTCCATCCATCATGCGCTCGATAAGGCCCTCGAGTTCAAGCGAACCCAAGAGTTTGAGTACGCCGACAGCATCGAGTGAGACGAGCGCCGCGATGTCGTCGACCTTGAGCGGAGAGGCGATGAGCGCATGCATCACGGTCTGCTGCATGGGGTCCAGATCGGCGATACCGGGCGCATCGGGACGCGAATAGCGCAAGGTGCCGTAGATTCGCGAGATGGCCATCTCAATAGATTCCTCGTCGATAATGCAGCAGGCCCCGTTGGCGATGAGGTAGTTGGTCCCGCGCGACTCGGGTGACAAGATGGATCCCGGTACCGCAAGCAGCTCGCGCCCCAGGTCCATGGCGGCCTCCGCCGTCGAGAACGTGCCCGAGGGCATGCCGGCCTCCGACACAAAGAGCGCCTGCGAAAGCGCGGCAATCACGCGATTGCGGCGCGGAAAGGCAAACTTGCGCGGACCCATGCCCCACGGAGAGATCGACACGACCGCGCCACCCGTATCGAGCGTGCGCGTAATAAGCCCCGCGCTCGAACGCGGGTAGACCACGTCGGCACCCGTCCCCATTACCACGACGTGTTTGCCGCCGGCGTTGACCGCAGCCCAACCCGAGGCCTGGTCACAACCGACCGCGCCGCCCGAAACTACCGTCACTCCCGCCTCGACCGCAACCTTTGCCGCAAGCTCTGCCACGGCAAGACCATACGGCGAGGCCTTTCGCGCGCCGATGATGGAGAGCGCGGGCGTCGAAAGCACCTCGGGGTTGCCGCGCACATAGAGCGTCTGAGGTACATCAGAAAGCTCCAAAACGGTCTCGGGATACAACGCGTTACCTGGATGCAGCTCGAAGGTCCCCTCGGCCATCATTGGTCCCTCCTTCCCTGGTACATCGCCGCCTCGAGCACGTGGTCCTGCGTCACTTGCTCGCTCTCGGCGACGTCGGCGATTGTACGCGCGATACGCACCAGGCGCACGATGCCGCGACCCGTAAGATGCGTGCGCTTCGACAGGCCGAGCACACACTTCTCCGCCGCATCATCGAGCTCAAAGGTCGAAACGACGCCGTCAATGGACCGCGTCTCGTCATCCTCGGCCTCGGCATCCGCATCGTCCATACGGGATTCGCGCCAAGCGCGAAAGGCGCGACCGCGCACAACGTAGTCACGTAACTCGGCCGACGACATACCCTCCGCACCCTCGATAATCACTTGGGGGTCGGGACGGGTCACATCGATCATCATGTCGATACGGTCGGCCAAAGGACCGCGCAGTTTAGACCGATAGCGCTCGACCATCGCCGCCGAGCAGCGACACGGCACCTCGCGATCGCCCAAAAAGCCGCAGGGACAGGGATTGCTCGCAGCCAGCAGCTGAAAGCGCGACGGGAAGGTAAAGGCCCCGTCGACGCGTACGATCCTGACGTAGCCGCGCTCGATAGGCTGTCTGAGCGTCTGCAGTACGCCCGTGGGAAACTCGGCAAGCTCGTCCAAAAAGAGCACGCCGCCATGAGCAAGGCTGATCTCACCCGGGTGCACCGGGCGCCCGCCGCCGATAAGGCCTGCGGTCGAAATACTGTGGTGGGGACTGCGGAAGGGGCGGTGCCCCGCCAACAAGCCATCAATGTTCTCACCCAAAACCGAATGGATGCACAGTGCCTCCTGCTGATCCTCAACGGAAAGCTCGGGCAGGATGCCGGTCATACGGCGTGCGAGCATCGTCTTGCCCGATCCCGGAGACCCGATCATGAGCAAGCCGAGTTCTCCTGCCGCCGCAAGCGCCATGCCGCGTTTAGCGACTTCCTGCCCCAGCACGTCGGCATAGTCGAGCTCGGGCTCAAAGGTCGCCTCGACACCCTCGAAATCCAAGTAGTGCCGTGCGGCATCGCCCATGCCGTGAGCAAGCTGAGACAGATGGTCGATAAAGCCGCAATCCACGCCCGCGAGTGGCACATGCTGGTCGGACCTGCCGGCGATAAAAGACAGCCCCATGTCGCGAGCCAATAGCTGAAACGCCACCTCGCCTTTGACAGGAAGCACCGTGCCGTCCAAGCCGAGCTCGCCGGCGATAAGACAACGATCGAGGTTGTCGCGGGGAATCTGACCATCGGCCGCTAGAACCGCGATGGCGATGGGCAGATCAAAGCCGCTACCGGTCTTGCGAATATCGCCGGGCGCCAGATTGACCGTAATGCCCGAGCGCGGGATCTCGAACCCGGCCGAGCGCATCGCACAGCGAATACGACCACGTGACTCCATCACCTCCATACTCGGGATGCCGAGCATCTGGATGCCCGGAACGCCACCGGCAAGCGAGACCTCGACGGTAACGGGAATTGCCTCAACGCCGCGGATGCAGGCCGCATGCACGGCAAACGTCTCGAACGCCATCACGACACCTGCCAATCGAACGCATTGTACTGATGCTCGATCTCGGCGACATGCCCGCCGCGGATGGTGACGCCCACGACATCGAAGCGAATCGACCTGAGCGGATAGTGCTCCATGAGATAGCAACTTGCGATACGGCGATACCGACGCTGCTTTTGGGCGTCCACGGCCTCCTCGGGAAAGACCCGCGTGGTGCAATCCAGGGCGACGCGTCTCGTCTTGACCTCGGCCATCACAACGACATCGTCGAGCTCATCGAGCAGCACCAGATCGGCTTCACCCTCAATGCAACGATAGCCCTGCTCCAACAAGGTGTATCCACGCTCGTTAAAGTAATCGATGGTGATCAGCTCGCCCAGCATGCCGAGCTCGCGGGGACTGAGCCCCTTGATAAACTCGGGCGTCATCGCCCCGCAGTCGAGCTCGCCGTCTTCCCAGCGCTCCTTGAGTTGCTGCGTCTTGCTCTTTTTGCTTGCGGCACACATGGGGTCTCCTTTCCCGCACACTGCATTGCCCCGATGATGAGGGCACCTTTCATGCGGGTAAGTACCGGAAGCAAACCAATAGCTGACCAAATGCCGACAAAAAACGGACCGTACGCAACACTCACGTTGCACACGGCCCGCTACCAGCAGGTTTATAAAACGCCAGAGGTCCCTGTCTCCACAATTGACCTAGAAAAGACGCTCAGTCTGCAGAAAGTTTCCGCAAAAGCTCACGCGGTGCAGCGGACAAAGTCCATGTTTGCGAATGGCCTCGATGTGCTCGGGGCTTGCGTAGCCCTTCGACTCGGCCAAATGATACTCGGGATACTCGGCGTCGTACTCGACCATCATCTCGTCACGCGTGACCTTGGCCATGATGGACGCCGCGGCGATGCAGGCGATCTTGGCATCGCCCTTCACCACATCGCGCTCGTTAGGAACGGCGCCCAAGGGGTTGCCATCCATAAGCACGCAATCGGGCTCGAGCCCTGTATCGGCCACGGCGCCTGCAACGGCGGTACGGATAGCACGGGCCATGCCCATCTCATCGATATCCTTAGGCGCGATATGGCAAAAACCGATCGCCGTCGCCACCTCGGCAATCTTCACTGAGAGCAACTCGCGGCGCGCCGGCGTGAGCTTTTTGGAATCGTTGATGCCCCAGACGCGCGGCTCCATAGGAAGGCAGACAGCGCATACCGTCAAAGGACCGGCCACCGATCCGCGACCCACCTCGTCGACACCAACGACCACCCCATCGCCGCCAAGCTCATGCATAAGCTCGTACATGTCATTGACGCGCTCGCGCTCGGCAAGCTCTTTGGCATGGCGTTTGAGGGCGCGTTCGCAAGCCTTGATCACCTGCTGGCGCGGATCCTCGCGATAATGCTCCACGAGGGCGGGAATCTCCTCAAACGTAGCGCTCGCCAGCTCGCCAGCAACTTGCGATGCCGAAACCGAGCTCGTCATATTGGCCATACCAGGCCCTCCTTGCATGCAAATCGGATAAAAAGAAGGGCCACCCGAAGGTGACCCTTACGTCCAAACGAGTGGACAGACGCTGCGATCTTCTTAGCGCTTCTCGGGGATGCGAGCAGCCTTGCCCACCTTGTCGCGGAGGTAGTACAGCTTGGCGCGACGGACGCGACCATGACGGACGACCTCGAGCTTGGCGATCTTGGGGCTGTGAAGCGGGAAGGTACGCTCAACACCGACACCGAAGGAAATCTTGCGGACGGTGAAGGTCTCACGGGCACCGGCGCCGGCCATGCGGATGACGTCACCCTGGAAAACCTGGATGCGCTCGCGGTCGCCTTCCTTAATGCGGTAGTGAACCTTGACGTTGTCGGCAACGCGGACCTGCGGGATGTCCTCGCGGATCTGCTGACGCTCGATTGCGCGGATGTAATCCATGTGCAATTCCTTACTCTTCTAGAGGTGCCGTACCACCTTGGCCGGCACGTAGTTGAACAAACATATTCGAGTATACACGCGCAGGTTTGCGCTGCAAGAACTATTTTTTACGCAGACAAAAAGACAAAACCCGCACATGATAACCGCCCGCCTCACGAATGAGACGGGCGGCATGAAGGGGGGCTACGTTACGCGCGGAAACGCAAGACCTTAGGCGTTACGCTTGGCCTCGAGCTTGGCCTGGGCCGCAGCAAGACGCGCGAGCGGCACGCGGTAGGGCGAACAGGATACGTAATCCACGTCGGCCACGTTGAACAGGCCCTTGATGGACTTGGGGTCGCCGCCGTGCTCGCCGCATACGCCAAAGTGCATACCGGGATTGGTGGCACGGCCCTTCTCGACTGCCATGCGCACCAGCTCGAGCACCGCCGTGTCGATGGTCTCGAAGGGGTTCTCCTTCAAGATCTTCTTGTGCAGGTACAGCGGGATGAACTTGGCCTCGGCATCGTCGCGGGAGAAGCCGAAGGTCGTCTGCGTGAGGTCGTTGGTGCCAAAGCAGAAGAAATCGGCGTGCTGGGCGATCTCGTCGGCGACCATGCAGGCGCGCGGCAGCTCGAGCATCGTACCCACGGGAATGTTGAGCTCCACGCCCTCCTCGGCGGAAACCTCGGCGATGACGCGCTCGATGACCTCACGGGTCTGGACATGCTCGGCCGTGATGGAGACGAGCGGGACCATAATCTCAGGACGCGGGTCGACGCCCTCCTTGATGAGGCGGGCGGCAGCCGTTGCCACGGCACGGACCTGCATAAGCGGCAGGTCACCGAAGACGACGGACAGACGCACACCGCGCAGGCCGAGCATGGGGTTGGACTCGACCATGCCGTCGATGCGACGCAGGCGGGCACGCAGGGCGGCGAGCTCCTCCTCGGGAGCGCCAGCGGCCTCCTTCTTGGTGATGGCGACCTCGAGCTCGCGGGGATCGTCCAGGAACTCGTGAAGCGGCGGATCGATCAGGCGAACGACCACGTCGCGGCCGGTCATGGTCTTAAACATGGCCAGGAAGTCCTCGGTCTGGACCTTGAGCAGATCGGCCAAGGCCTGCTGCTTCACGGCCTCGTCATCGGACAGGATGAAGCTCTGGATGATGTTCTTGCGATCGCCCAGGAACATATGCTCGGTGCGGCACAGGCCAATAGCCTCGGCGCCAAACTCGAGCGCGAGCTCGGCGTCCTCGGGGTTGTCGGCGTTGACGCGCACGTGGTTGGCGTGGCCGCAGGTCTCATCCAGACGAATCTCATCGGCCCAGGACAGGATAGTGTCCAGGTCACCAGTAAGCTCGGCGGAGACCAAGTCAACGGCGCCGTCGACAACGATGCCCTGGGTACCGTCGATGGAGATGATGTCGCCCTCGTGCAGTACGCGATCGCTACCCTCGATACGCACGACCTTCTCGGCCGCGTCGATATGGAAGCGCTCAACGCCGCAGACGCAGGGCGTACCCATGCCGCGGGCGATAACGGCGGCATGGCTCGTCTTGCCACCGTGGCTCGTCAGGATGCCCTCGGCGGCAACCATGCCCTTCAGGTCGTCAGGGTTGGTCTCCCAACGGACCAGGATGACCTTGTGGCCCTCGGCGGAACGCGCGACGGCGTCGTCGCTCGAGAACACGACCTCGCCCACGGCGGCACCGGGGCTGGCGTTAAGACCGGTCGCGAGCGCCTCGTACTTCTTGGAGGAGTCGAACTGCGGGTGCAGGAGCTGATCGAGCTGCGCAGGATCGATGCGGCCCACGGCCTCCTCGCGGGTGATGAGGCCCTCCTCGACCATCTCGATGGCGATGCGCAGGGCGGCGGTGGCGGTTCGCTTGCCCACGCGGGTCTGGAGCATCCAGAGCTTGCCCTGCTCGATGGTGAACTCGATGTCGCACATGTCGCGATAGTGATCCTCGAGCGTCAGGAACACGCGCTCGAGCTCCTCGCCTGCGGACTCAAGCCCCGGAGTGGTCTTGAGATCGGCGATGGGCTCGGTGTTGCGAATGCCGGCGACGACGTCCTCGCCCTGGGCGTTGACCAGAAAGTCGCCGTAGAACTCCTTGGTGCCGTCGGCCGGGTTGCGGGTGAAGGCGACGCCGGTCGCAGAGGTCTCGCCCTTGTTGCCAAAAGCCATGGCCTGGACGTTGACGGCGGTGCCGAGCTCGTCGGAGATGCCGTGCTGCTTGCGGTAAATGCAGGCGCGCTCGTTCATCCAGCTGCCAAAGACGGCCTGGGTGGCAAGGCGAAGCTGGAGCTCCGGATCGTGCGGAAAGACGGGCTTACCATCGGCGACCTCGAGCTCGGGGTACAGGGCGGCCTCGACGTTGGCGGAGAAGATGCCCTTGAAGGTCTCGACGAGCTCCTGCAGGTCCTCGGCCGAAAGCTCGGAATCGACGCGGACGCCGGCAACCAGGCGGGCCTGGGTCAGGGCGTTCTCGAACAGGTCGGCGTCGACGCCCATGACGACGTTGGAGAACATCTGGATAAAGCGGCGATAGCTGTCCCAAGCAAAGCGCGGGTTCTGCGTCTGGGCGATGAGGCCCAGGACGGAATCGTCGTTGAGGCCCAGATTGAGGACCGTGTCCATCATGCCGGGCATGGAGAACGGAGCGCCAGAGCGCACCGAGACGAGCAGCGGATCGTTGGCATCTCCGAGCTTCTTGCCGCAGCGGGCTTCGAGGTCGGCCTCGGCGGCAACGATCTCGTCAAGCGCGCCGGCAGGCCAAACATTGCCGGCACCGGAGTACTCAACGCAGGTCTGGCAGGTAATGGTAAAGCCACCGGGGACCGGCAGGCCGATACGGCTCATCTCGGCAAGGTTAGCGCCCTTGCCGCCAAGCACAAAGTTCATAGACTTGTCGCCCTCGGTGACACAAGTGCCCTGGGCGTCGGTTCCAAAACGGTAAACCCTCTTGCAATCGCTCACGATACTTCCCCTTCTATGTGTTCGCACACACGACCGTGGTAACGAATCGACCCGCCGGATGCGGACCGTGAGGGAACTATACGGCGGGTTTTGGGCGGGCTTGAGCAGAGGCTGCGCGGTTTGGTAAACGTGCTAAAACTGGCGGTAAACAGTAGGTAAAGGTGGTTACCTTATGAAGATACCAGTACAACGTAGTCGCAGTTCAAAAGCGGTATAAACTGCTAAAACGCTTTAGCAAAAAGCTGTAATTATTGGAATGGAATCTCTTAAACTACGCAATAGCCAAGAAAGACAAAATCTATCAGAAGTATTTGTCCCAGGGATTTTGGTCAGAGTAGCTAATTTGGGACGGGGCTATTTTAGCCACCCCGGCAGATAGCGCGAATGCTTTGGCGGAGTAACGGCCGGGGTAGCTAAAAAAGCCCCATTACAGTTTGAGTCGTCCGAAAGGGCGGCTCCTTACTAGTTCTGGTAATACGATTGAGCCGTACCGATGGTCGCTGGCCGACCGCGACCGCGACGCGGCCTCCACCCGAGACCCCCATCTCGACACATAGCCCGTCATCCGACGAAAGCGCGCAGGTCGTCCTGTATAGGCGCATGGTGTCCCCCTCCGCCGCAAGAGGGAAACGAAAAAGCCCCTCTTTGCCACTACGGACAAAAGGGGCCTCCCAGGGGAAACGTGTTACAAAGCCTTCTTTGCAGGACGATGAAGATCAGAAACCCAACGTCGTACGCGTAGGGACTTACCCAACACCCACGCCATCTCGATCTTCTGGGCCTTCAACGCCATGTCCCGATAAGCATCCGGGCATCGGAATGACCTCGTCGCAAGCCGCAAGCATCTCTTCGTCATGAGTGACAACAATTACAATATGGTCTCTCTTAACCTCATGAAGCAATTTAATTAGCGCGCTCCGGCTCTTCGCATCAAGCGCTGAAGTTGACTCAAGAAACAACATGACGTCCGGCGATTTCAACATCTGCCGCACAATTGCGATGTTCTGCTTCTCCCCGCCGGACACCCCTCCTTTCTTGCTGCCAAGAATCGCTGCCGCCCCGTTCTCCGCAGCGGCAATCATTTTGTCTAACCCCAATATGGCAAGCATCCGATTCAGTTTGTCGGCCTCGAAATCATCAGAAAGCAGCGTAGGATTATCGAGGATCGTCCCCCCAACAATAGGGGGCTCTTGCTCCGTAATGCCAACTCGGCACCGCCGCAATGCGTATCGGTCGATGCGACGCTGTGATACCCCGTTGTAGAGGACGGCCCCTTCCGTGTTATCTGGATATAGACCCAATATCACTGACAGCAGCGAGCTCTTCCCCGAGCCATTTCTTCTTGCTTACTGTTTTTCTTATATTGTAACGATTTTCGATAAGAGGAAAGATTACTCCATGACGCGCAAGCCCGAACTCTAAGCGTTTCCCATCAGCATTGCCCATTTTTCGGATCGAAATCCAAATCCAGCTTCCTATCGCATGCTGAAATCAAATCCTGATCATGGCTTACAACAAGAATTAGCTGATCGAAGGGATTTCGATGAATATACTCCGTGAACTCCCGACGGCTTTCTTCATCTAAATCGTTCGTCGGTTCATCGAACACAAGCACTTCCGGCTGCCTGCGAAGTGCTGCGAATATCCTTAGCTTTCGATACTCTCCACCAGAAAGGTCTCTACAATTCTTGCCTTTTAACGATTCGACGGTTCGATAGAAACTCGGCACAAGCTCTCGGAGGTTTTCGCTCGATCCCCGAATCGACGTCCTCTCAAGGTAATTCTCCACCGTTTCGTTCGGAATAAAGAGCTTTTGCGGGCACACCGCAAACAGGTCATGTCGGATCGTCTCCATATCGAGCTCTTCATATGGCACCGACCCCAAAGCCCGATGTCCCCCAGCAGAATATAGTCCAAGGAGCACCTTCAGAAACGTGCTTTTGCCGCATCCGTTCGGCCCGGTAATGGCATAGGTTTCCCCCTCTCGACGTCCACGGAGAGATCGCGGTACAAGTAGGGCTTTCCCGCGTATCGGTACGCGATGTTGGACAACGATATGCTCTCCACGTGCCCAACCGTGAGGGTGCCGCGGTCCTCGGCGTCCTCCGTCAGAGCCCCCAATCGGTCGAACGAGGCCCTTGCGTCCTGATACGATTTGAAATAATTCAAATAATATTTGAAGTATCCGAACGCCATCGAGTAATACGAGTTCACCATTGTGAACTCGCCAATGCTCATTCTTCCGCTTACTTTTTCCATTCCGGAGATCACAAGCAACGCTCCCCGGAACACAGATGAGATCAGGCCGTCGCTCGAGGTGGCCAGATTCGAGACCCTACTTGCTTTCATGTAAATCGGGTAGTACCCCTCGAATACCCCTTTGAGCGTCCGAGCGCTCTGGTCATATGCGCCATCGCACTTAATGTCAAACAACTGCGACAGCTCGCCGCTCACGGACGCGAAAAGCTTACTCAAACCCTCCTTGTTCGCAAGCGAACTGTTGTACAACGGCTTTTTCAACGCCCTGAATAAAATGAAGTACGCAACAAGCGAACATGCACTTAACACCAGGAACACCGGATTGATCGAAAACAGGATGATGCATATCAACACAACCAGAACGATGTTAAGCCCGATCGTCAGGAAGTTGTTCACGACAAACGATGACACCGCATTCGAATCCGCATACACCCTCTGCGTTGTATAGGATGGATCCGCCTGCTCCCCCTTTTCCAGGGGCCCCCGTTCAAACGACTCACACGTGGTCCCCATCAGTCTCGTCGTCATCTCCAAGATGACGCGCGATACGTTCACGCCCATCGCATACGACATGAAGGAGGCCGATATCCCTATGCCCGCAACAAAGGCCGCAAACCACACGACGCGAGATGGGTCCCTATTCGTCACGAGAAAGTCTACAAACCCACCGTTTAAGGCGGGCATGACGCACGAGAGAGCGAAATTCACCAGCATGAGAATCACGAAAAGCCGTGACCCTTTACACCGAAACAACTCGTGAACCGTCTTCTTAAACATGCCAGCTCCCATCAAGCGGCCTTTTATCCAAAACTGAATTTGCTCGCCGCTTAATCGCTCCCATATATCCCTTGTTGTTAATCCTTGCTCAAGACACTATCTCGGGCTGCGGTGCCCAGGATTCCATTTCACCTTTATATACATACGAATAGGCCCCCTATTTGCATAGGCAAGCGCGGCGATTATAACGGCAGCCACCATCAGGCCGAGAATAGCCCTTTTGTCCGGAAAAAGGGACGAGAGAAAAAGGCATATTGCGGAGAAAACTATAGACACCCCCACCACTCGGTTTGCGCCTAGAGACTCGGCCGTCCGCTTTGCCTCCTCTAAACGCTCTCCCGATAGCAATGACATTCCGGCAAGCAATCCCGTGAGCTTGCCTCGATATATCATTATTCCGAACAACAGCAGCAGGCATGACCCCACCATTGGAACCACAACGTCCGACATCGCCATCACTCCAGTCCACTCCTTCAATACCAGCCCTATCGACAAACATCAAAACTTTTTTTAACCTAATATTGTATATCGATATAAATATATTCTTTTATATATCGTTTCGATTTGTGATATTTTATCGAACGAGTTGCTATTCGAGGAAGATAGGCCACAACCAAAGGAGATCAATGGAATCCGTGAATGTTTGGAGCGCGCAAATCTCATCATTGCCTGGAGTCATCCCTATCCCCCTCGACCCAAGCTACCTTCGCAGTGAACCAAATAACCGCCTGTGCGTCCTAAGCTCAGATGGGAAACAAATCTATACGATCCTCAACAGGGTCGCTAAAGAGATTCTTGACTTATGCGACGGCACCTGCGATTTGCCCAAAATTCTCCGTCTGTTCCAAGAAAAATACCCAGATCAACCGCGCGAGACGCTAGCGCATGACCTGGCCCAAACCCTGCATAGCCTGACCGTAAACTGTCTTATCGTTTGGAAGAAAGAAGGGAGATATATGAACGACCCTTTCGGCTCCGATTACCTAACATCGGTGAATCCCGACGAGCTGCTTATTCTCGCGGACGCGAGCAGGTTTGCTGAAATCGAAGAGGCGGCTGCAAAATCCCTCTCTGCAAAACAGTCCAAAAATGGCAATAGGATCTATTTCTCTGAGTTCGACGTTGAGCCCGAATTGGAGAACTTTCTGGTTCTTCGCCAAAGGCTCTTTTCCTTTACCCATGATTATTTTCTACTCACGAGCCAGTCCGGAGATATTAATGGATTGATAATATGCGAGCCGGCCACTAATCCCGCCGGCCGCAGCGTCATCATCAAATTTATCTCATGCAGCTCCACGCTGCTTGCCGGTGTGCTCGACCGCCTTGCGGAATACTACGGATCTTCCGCTCCCAAAGCCTACCGCGCGCTCAGAATTGACGCGCCTGATTCCACCCCAATCGCCGAACAACTTGACCATTCCGACCAGCGCCTTGGCTTTTCCTTAGTCGGCACCCTGCCCAATGAGCTCGACTCGGGCGACGTCAAGCTGTTTGTTCGCCCGCTCGATAAGAAGCAATAATGAGCATGCCGGCAATAATCGGAGCGCCCCACAGCGTTGCGCTCGACATTACAAACAAATGCAACCTTCGTTGTCTACACTGCTTCAACAACAGTGGAGAAAACGATGTCGTCGCGAACGAATTATCCGACAACGAAGTCCTCGAACTCGTCGACTCGATTTGTCAAATGCACCCCTTTAGCTTCTGCTTCTGCGGAGGCGAGACCCTCCTGCGAAAGGATCTTGTCATCGAGTCCTTGCGGCGGCTCAGCGCATCTGGCGTCAAATGCAACCTCGTGTCAAACGGTCTGCTCGCAAACTCAAATACTTTGCATGAGCTCGAACGCGCCGGTTTAAACGGCATACAGTTTAGCCTCGATGGCCTACGCGATTCTCACGAACATATGCGAGGACTCTCGGGATTATACGACCGGGTGCTCGACGCCATCGATATCACGCTGAACGAAACCTCACTGCACCTTTCAATTGCCTTTTGTCCGACATCGTTCAATGTCGACGATTTCAAACCAGTTTGCACGATGCTTCGAGACAAGCTGAAATCGTCGGGTAGAACTGACCGAATTGACCTTAGAGTTCAGCCGCTCATGCTCCTCGGTAGAGCCCGAAGAAACCGCACGATTCGCCCTTCGAATAATCAATACCGTCGGCTAGTCAACACGATCAACGACCTTCGATACGATCCGGACTATCGAGGCTATTTCATGCTTGAGTGGGGCGACCCCATCGACCACTTGGTCAGATTCCCTCAACTGCAAATGCAATTTGACCAAGTGGCCATCCACGCCAATGGCGATATCGTCGCATCCCCCTATATACCTCTCATCATCGGAAACGTTCGCAAACACAGCCTTCAGGAATACTACGATGCCGGAATGGCAACCGTTTGGGATAAGCCCGTTGTTACCGCGTTGGCCAATCGTATGCACTCGATTGACGAGATGGAAGAGATCTCATCGTTGATTGCAGACATCAATATGGACGGCGACCTCTATATCGACCTGATCGACGATGATCTAGGCGACCTGAGCGTCCTGTCACAATTCTAAGGAGATGTTCCCATGTATGAGACCCCAGAAGTAGAGAAGATGGATTCCAAAACCGGCCCCGTTCCCGTTGTGGTCAACTTCGCAGCCGTCGTGGATAACGTAGTTGCAGCCGTCTACGATGCCGTCGTTGCGGCCTACGCATTCTGGTACTCGGCAGATAACGACGGCACCGGGGCAAGTACGGCACAGAACTAGTCGCCAACCCATCGAGCAATCGCCTCGCCTATCGCTGCATGCGATTGACTGCGCAGCCCTAGCCAACGCCCAGAGCGCCTTGAAGAGCTGCTTGTAAAATTCGCTCATTCAACAACGCGATCTCTTCACCATTCTCGGCCGGCCCGACAGATCGACACATCAGTCGGGCCGGCCAGACTTATACAACGCGGCGACTCCGCTCACGCCACCCATTACAGTCTGAAATAGGCCATCGATAAATTTCGATGGCGAGCATTCGGCGCATTGCCTACGATACGGGCAAGCCCCGAGGGGCCGCCGATCGGGCGCCTCCGGATGGCCGTCTGCCCCTGCCCCGTAGAGGGCCCGGGGGGTGTTGCCACCGGGGGCGCTCGCCGCTCCGGACGACTGATAGGAAACTGCCGGGCGCAAGCGCCACGGCCAGGTAATGTGGGTGTCGCGGGGAGGGGTTCCGATCGGCCTACCGATTGGAGGATACCACCGTGGCACCAATTAGAATGCCGGAAGCCGTCATCGGGCTCGATGTCGGGAAATCGTCCCACTGGGCATGCGTCGCGACTCGAGATGGCGAGGTGCTGTTGAGCACCCCCGTCGCGAACAGGGAGGACGACCTGGACTCGCTGTTCGGCCGCTTCCCCGATGCGCTCGTGGTCGTCGACCAGTCGCGCAACATAGGCGCCCTCGCGCTCGCCCGCGCCAGGGCGGCCGGGATGTCGGCGGCGTACCTGCCGGGACTCGCGGCGCACGGGGCCGCCAGACTCTTCGCCGGCGACGCCAAGACCGACGAGCGAGACGCGATGGTCATCGCGAAGACGGCGCTTGGCATCCCCGACGCGCTCCTGCCGGTCGGAGACCCAGGTCCGACGATTGCGGCGGCGAGGGCGCTGGCCGCCCAGAGGAACTTTCTGACCTGCGAGAACACTAGGAATAAGAACCGGCTGCGCAGCATCCTGCTGGAATCGTGCCCCGCCTTCGAGGCGCTGGTCGACCTGTCCGACGGGCCCCAGCTGAGGCTCATGGCATCCCTCGGCGGGGCCTGGTCGGTAGCCGACGCCGGGCCCCGCAGGGCGGCGGCGCTCACGCGTGGGGCGGCGCGCGGTAAGATCGAGGCCCTCGTCCGCTCGACAACCTCCTCGACAAGGCCGGATGCGTCGGTCGTCGCCGCCGAGGACCGGGCGGTGAAACTGCTCGCGCGCAGGATATCCGAGAACTCGGCGGAGATCGAGGCGATCACGGCGGAGATCTCCGCCCTGCTCGAGGGCGACGATACCTACCGATGCCTCCTGACGGTGCCGGGCATCGGGCCCAAAACCGCTTCCGAGCTTGCGATCTCCATCGACATCGAAGACTTCCCCAGTCACGACAGGCTCGCGTCGTACTGCGGCTTGGCGCCGCGCAACCGCCAGTCGGGAACCTCGATCTCCTCGGTGACGGCATCGCGCCAAGGCAACAAGAGGCTGAAGAACCTGCTCATATTCTCATGTAACTGCCTTACCCGGACAGAGGGGAGATGGGGCGACTACTACACCAGGTGCCGGGAGCGGGGCATGTCGCACGGCAAGGCGCTCAAGGCGCTGGCGCGAAAGAGACTGAAGGTCATCTACGCGGTAATGCGAGACAGGGTGCCTTACGCAGCCTAGCCGAAACGCACCGAGCAGACTGAAGCCCACCGGCCTAATGGCTTGGCGTCAGCATGCCGCGATTCGGTCGCACGGAGAGCATTTCCCAGTTGACAAAACTATAGGAACACCCCCCCCCCCGAAACTCACGCTGTCATCACACGGGCAATCAACAGTGAATCCTGTTATGCGACATGGGCAAACGGCCACGTGCGCGATTAAAACGAATTCACTTAACAGACTTCAAGAATGCTTTAGCACCGCAGGATGGCCATACGCGGAGCGCGGCACGCATAAGCCAAAAGCGGCATTAAAAGCCATCCCCTTCCCTGCTGAATGCGCGTCCTAGCCCATCAACCGGTCGGACCATCGCGAAGATGATCCGTGCTTCCATACTGCAATGCGATATCAAGCATCACGAATAGTCCCCGCCCAACGGGGTTCTCCCCTCCGCAGGCGTTTCGGAACCCGCCCCCATCCCAAATTCCCACGCAGCGGCCGCGTTCACCGCCGCCGCGGGGGCCCTAGCTCCCCCGCGGCGCGGGCACGGGCGGCGAGGTCGGATGTGAAAGCCGGACCGCAGAGGTATCGAGCGCACGCGGCCAGGGCCTCGAGGGCGCCTGGCGGGTAGGGAGATCCGAGCATGAGGCAGGACAACGCGCAG
Organism: uncultured Collinsella sp.; assembly: GCA_900552755.1. Lineage (GTDB taxonomy): Bacteria > Actinomycetota > Coriobacteriia > Coriobacteriales > Coriobacteriaceae > Collinsella. The sequence continues at coordinate 1,287 of USAY01000007.1, read as the reverse complement.
GCCCGCAAAAGGTTCACGAGCTCCCCCGCGACGCGGCAGACCCTCGGCTGCCCCTCGTAAAGGATGCAGAAGACACGGTCGAGGTCCGACGGTTCGACCAGGCTGTACCGGCAGTCCGCGTACAGTGCGCAGCCCCTCCCGCGCGGGTCGCCGTCCGAGTCCTCATCCGGCTCATGATGGCGCACCTCGACCCAAAGGCCCTCCAACACGTCGTCGAACCCGAAATCGAGCTCCGCCTGGACGCTCTCGCCGAGCGCATCGCCCAGGGCGAGCTCCGGCACCTTCGTCACACGGCCGTCCAGCCACTCAATCTCTGTCATCGCGCGCATGGTGCAAGCCCCTTCCGACACGGGATTGTCAGCTCAACCCGACCCTTACCCATACGGACGAACATAACTCGCCAGGGGAAGCCCCTGAAGGCCGTGCGCCACAACATGAGGCCGAATCCGCCCCCGGCTGGACAGGCCAACAACGAAGGAGCACACGGAACCGGCGCGGCGTTACAACCGTCCCGGCAAGCGTGTCACTTGGCCAAGTCATGATGCCGACAAACCCGGAAATGCTCCAACGGAGCGCCGAACGAGGGTAACAATATAAAGCCGTGCAACACGCGTTGGACGACCAGAACAACCCAAACAAAGGCCTGCCGGTCCCACCTTCAAGCCCAATAGCAAAATGTGCATCAGCGGATTTGCAGCGATACAAGTCTCAACCATCACACCGCAGCGCGCCTAGTCCCACTCATCCTACTGCAAATGTCCCAGAACGAGAAAACGACCAGCTTAACATGCCACCCTTTATATCCGCACGCGCGTAATTCAACTCATAAGGACCGGCTATCCCTTACCTGTGACACAATCTCAAACGCACAGAACAGAATCATCAGTCCAATCATCGCATAAGAGGCAGCCGGACCTTCAAGCACTATTCCACAAAGAACAATCTCCGCGCCGCCAATAAGAACTGTTATCAGGCGCTCTGCCTTTTTGCTCTCGCCGCTCGCATAAAAAGGCGGCAAAGCGCACAAGATCACATATAGCCCGGGAAGGGAATACAGGATCGATAGTCCAAGCCCCCCATCAACCGCAGTGCTTTGCGTAAGAATCAACTGAACCCAAACGGCAATTATCACTGAGCAGGTTGTCGATAAAAGAAGACTAGAAATATAGCACGCAACAAAGTCCCGTCGCATTCGAACAGAGAAATCCGCGAACTCTCTTCGCCGCGTGGAAACAATAAGGTACACAGAAATTGCAATAGAACCAATCAGAGAAAACAGCGGAACAA
>USAY01000006.1 GCA_900552755.1 uncultured Collinsella sp. | reverse complement strand
ACACCCGCGCGAGGCCGTAGGCCCCCTGCACGGCGCACATCCAGCCGGCGGCGTCCATCACGACGGCCGAGGCCAGCAGCGCCCGGGTCATTCCCGACCGCGGCCGAACGGCCACTCGCCCGGCGCGGGGTCGATCTCCATGACGTCGTATGCCACCGGGTCGAGCGCCTGCCTGCGGTCGAGCCCGACCAGGCGCGCGAGGTAGGCGGGGTCGCCGTTGCGGACGTGCTCGCGGAACGCGTAGCGTGCATCAGCCAGGAACTCGAACACCTCCGTGTGCCACTCGGCATCCTTGTCTGCCCACGTCACCATGCCGCCCATGGTCGTGATGTCGTCGGGCAGCTCGTAGCTCTTGCCTGTCATTCCTCTTCCTCCATCCGGCCTACGCGGCCTCGTCCGTGTTCCGTCCGCCCAAGCGGTCAAGCGAGACGTTATAAAAATCAGCAAGGCGCCAAGCGATTTCAAAAGTCGGCGCAGTGCGACCGTTCTCGTAGTTGTAGATGCTCGTGACATCCACACCGACAGCGTCAGCGACCTCCTGCTGAGTGACGCGTTTACGTGCACGAAGTTCACGAAGACATGCGGACATCTCTTCCTTGCTAAACACCATTGACAACTCCTTTCATCTTCGAGAACGAGAGGGCTGAGGTTGAGCGCTGTCAACCTCAGCCGTAACATCTTCTATATAGAAGATGTTTTTGGCTCTCTGCCTAATTTCTGTATTCAATGTTACGGCTCTCTGCCTAATTGTCAACAAAGATTTCAGTATTTGATTGAAAACTTTGGCGCTTTGCCTTAATTTCTTAGGTAATGATGGGAGGAGGCCCAATGACAGAAGACACTCTTAGGAAACGAATCGGCAAGAACATACAGTTGCTCAGGAAGTCCGCCGGCTTCAAAAGCGCCGCAGCATTTGCGGAATTTGCTGGATTTGAGACAAGCCGCTACACGGAATACGAGCAAGGCCGCCGCAGTATGGCATTTGATGCGGCTTGGAGAATTGCTGACGCTCTCGAATGCTCGCTAGACACCTTAGGTGGCAGGGACTGGTCACCAATGGAGACCCAGCAAAACCCGACGCCAGAGGAGGGCGAGCTGATCACCTGCTACCGGCAGAGCACCGAGAAGAGGCGCTCGAAGATCCTGGAGACGGCACGCGACCAGGCCGAGCTGTCCCAAAATCAGGCTGCAGCGTCTGAAATCGAAGGGCTGGAAGCGGATCAAGTAAGGTCCGCTTAGGCATTCAAAGAAACCACCTGCGAGATTGGCAGATAACATGGGAATGTACGATTCAATCGACCGCCTGGTGAACCTGTGCGACGAGGTCATCGAGAGCGACCCGCCCGGTCTCAGGCAGAAGGTGGTGGCACGGTATATGACGGCATTCGGGGAAATCATCGAGCGCGAGACCGGGACCAGGGTGAAGGCCGACGTCAGCCCCGGCATGATCGACATCACGTCCATCGAGACGATCCGCGATCTGCTGCTGGCGCACAGGGACCGCATGGAGTACGACTACATGATGGCCAAGGCGACTGCCGACCAGATCGAGGCGAGGGCGACCGCCACCGTCGAGGCGACCGTCACGGTCGACTTCAACCAGACGATCAAGCAGATATCGAACAGCCAGGGCCTGTCGCCCGAGGACCTCGCCGCCGTGAAGCTCGCCCTCGCAGACCTGCGTTTCGCCGCCGAGGAGAAGGATGAAGGAGGCTTCGCCGAGAAGGCAAAGGACGCCCTCGATCTCGCATCCAAGGCCGCGGGGCTCGTCCCCAAGGTGGCCAAGGCGATCGGCACCCTCGCGGCGCTCCTCGGGGCGTAGCCGCACGAAGCGCCAGTTGTTCCCCATTTTCGTAACGTCACGAAAATGGAACGCTAGACCCGCGGCGCGGCTAGATTCTTCGGTTTTTCCGGAAAAACCCAAACGGGTGCAGGCACGCAACAAAACGCCAGTTATTTCCCATTTTGCTGACCCCAGCAAAATGGGCAGGCGGACCAGTTGTCGAAGATTCTTTGACAACTCGAGACATAAAGAAACCCCGTGCGGCAATCTTGGCGGATCCGCTTGGGCGGCATTAAAACTATAAATACTTGATAATTTACTTGATTGCTAACTATCAACTGTTTATAATTAAATTGTCGAAAGGAGGAGAGATGCCCAAGGAGCAGGAGCCCGCGCAGGTGCTCAAGCGGTTCAAGAAGGAGGGTTGGACGCTCTACACCGGCAAGGGCAGCCATGTGGTCGCGCGAAAGGACGGGGTCCAGATCAGCGTGCCCACCTCCAAGAAGGAGATACCGATAGGGACGTACCGAAAAATAGCTAAGACGGCGGGGTGGCTCTAGCCCCGCCCCCTTGGGGGTCGAAAGATATGAAGACATACGTTTACCAGGCGGTGCTCACACCCGACGAGGACGGCGGCTACGACGTGGAGTTTCCCTCACTGCCGGGATGCTTCACCTGCGGCGACACGATTGCCGAGGCCGCCGAGCAGTCCGTGGACGCGGCGAGCACCTACGTGGCCGCGCTCGTGAAGGACGGTCTTGCCGTGCCTGAGCCCGAGTTCATCGAGCCCGCAGACGGCGGGCTCTCCATGATGGTCGCCTTCTCCACGGACGAGGGATACATCGTGGAGGGCGAGACGGTCTCGGCGGCCGAAGCCGCGCGCAGGCTCTCCGTCTCCCCCGGCAGGATCACCCACATGCTCGACTCGGGGATCCTTACGGGCTACCGCAAGGGCCGCCGCACCTACGTGACCGTGGAGAGCATAGCGGCGCGTCTGACCGACACGCCCCGCTCGGGCAGGCCCAAGCGCTGCGCAGTCGCGTAGCCGTTAGTCCATCATAAAAGATGGGATAACGGCAGCAAAAAAAGAAACCCCACCGCGCACGGCTGGAACCTTGGCGCGGTGGGGTGACAACAAGGATGCCGAAGTAACACGGAGATAGCTCCGGGCAACCTAGGAACATTATATGACACGCAAGCAGAGGCGCCGCGCGTGGGGCTCAATCACCGAGGCCAAGCGTGGCAAGAAATACATCCTCCGATGGCAGGAGAACACGCCGTGCGGACGCAAACGTAAAACCAAGACGGTATACGGCACCTACCGCGAGGCGTGCACCGAACTCGATCGCATCCACGTCGAGCGCGCCGATGACAAGCCCGTGCCCACCATCGCCCAGGCATACGGCACATGGCTCGAGCCGACCATGGCGGCACAGGTCGCGGCGGGCACGCTCGCGCCGAACACCCGCAACCTCGTCACAAGGTCGTGGGCGAACTACGTCGGCCCCATGTGGGGCTCGATGCCGGTCGACCAGTTGCGTCCCGTGCACCTGCAGGAATGGCTCCTGACTCTCCCCGCAGCGACGGCGGACACTGCCCTACTAACCCTGCGCAAGATTTACGGCACTGTGTCGGGCTTTGTCGTGCTGCCCATCGACCCGTTTGCCGCCACCGTGAAATACACCATGCCAACGCGCAAGACGCGCGAGCGCTCCAAGCGCCTGTACACGCTTACCGAATCCAAGGACATCCTGGGGCGCCTGCACGGGACCTCGCTCGAGGCACCGTTCATCATGGCGTGCTTTGGATCATGCCGCTCGGGTGAGTCGCTGGGCATCCGCACCGATGAGGTCATGCCATTCGCGGCGGAATCCACAACGCTCGCGACGGTCGACCTCGTGCGCCAGATGGAGCAAGCGGGCATCGAGCCCACGGCGGACGGCGTGCTCAAGACGCGGAAGTCCATACGCACAGTCGTGGTGCTGCCGGATGCCGCCGGGCGCCTGCTCGAAATTGCAGGCGAGCGCCGCGCGGCAGGCTCCGAGTGGCTAGCAGATCGCGGGGACGGACTGCCCATGAACCGAGGGATGTGCAACCATAGATGGAAGAAGTGGTGCGAGGCCGAGGGCGTCGAGCACATCCCGTGGTCGAACCTCCGCAACTCATGGCGAACGATCTGCGAGATGGAGCTGCATATGCCCTGGGACCTCATGGAGATGCTCATGGGCCACTCCCTGCCGGGCGTGTCGGGGCGACATTATATTCGTCCCTCCCGTGAGCAGGTGGCGCGTTCCGTTTGCGACGCGCTTGGGATAAATTGGGATATTTCCCAACAAACCAGCAGGTAAAACGGGCGCGGTTAATAGTGGCAGTATTAAGATTCGCAGCCCAAGCCACCGCAAAGGGGACAAGCACCTTTGCGGTGGTTTGGGGCCGTGCTACTCACCGAGCATCTCTTGGAGCTTGGCCGCCACGGCATGTCCCAAGCTCTCGTGGCTTTCGGGCATCATATGCAGATAGTCGATATCGCCCGGCTCGGCAAAGTCGGCGGCATTCAAAAAGTCGCAGCCAAACTGCTCAGCCACATGTGCGTAGTACTCGCCAAAATGCTCCGAGGCCTCGACGGAACGCTCGTCAAAATCGGTCATATATACATCGGCGATCTGCGGCTTGATCTTGATAGGAGCCATCAGCAGAATGCGTGGACAAGGCGCAGCGTCGGCCCACGGAAATGCGCGGACGGCGCGAATCAGCGCCATGGCGCCACGGGCGATATCGGAAGCTGTCACGTTAAAGACCGTCTTACAGTCGTTGGTGCCCAGCATGATCACAATGGCGTCCAGCGGCTTATGGGCCTCGAGCAGCATCGGAAGCGCGCGAATGCCGTTAAGATTGGTGTCCAGATGGCACATGTCGTCGCGTACCGTCGTGCGGCCGTTGAGGCCTTCTTCAATTACATGCCAGCCCTCGCCTAAGTCACGTTGGGCCACGCCGCACCAGCGCACATCCTGCGCATAGCGCACCGCGGTGCCGTCGCGCATGCCCGCCGGATCGTAACCATAGGTGTTGCTGTCGCCAAAGCATAGAACGTTTTTCATCGTAAGCCCCTCGCTCAGTAAAAAGCCGACGGAAGCAGCCTCTCCCGTCGGCTCGACCTATCTGTCAGCACGTACCGATTACAGGTACTTGCGCCAATCGTCCTCGTCCTCATCATCCTCGGTAGCAGCCTGGGCCTGCTCGGCGGCGCGGGCTGCCGCAGCGCGAGCGGCAACCTGGGCATAGGACTCCTCGTTGCGCTCGGGGAAGTTTGCCAGCACGTGCTCGAACTTGGCAAAATCCTCATCCCAGCGCGTAGAAGGCACGGCAAAGAAGACTTGCTTGACCTTAAAGTCGCCCGACGCGAGCTCCTTGCGGAAGAGCTCGGCCACGGCCTCTGCGTCAAAGCCGTTGTTGTCGCAGCCCCAAGCACCCAGCACGAGCTTCTCGCGACCCAGCTCGTCGCAGATGGCAAGCACAAAGCGAATGCGGTCGCGCAGGGCATCCAGCAGAGCATCGTCGCTCACGCGATACTCCTGGCGGGCGCGCTTAACGTTGGGCGCGGCGGCCACGATCACGTCGGCGTATGCATGCACGTGGTTGCGGTCGAAGCGCACCGCAGGCACCACTAGGGCGCGGTTACGATAGAGCTCGCAGTTGATGTTGCGGCGACGGTTCTCGCCGTACCATTTGCGCTGCTTATCGAGAACGTTGTACAGATACGAATCGGCGCACAGTGTGGCCTCCTGGCCCAGATAACCCTGAATATAGCCACCGCCCGGGTTGGTGAACGAGGCAAAGGCGAGCACGGCCATGTCGCAGAACTGCGCATAGCCACGACCGTTGTCCAAGATGGCCTGCGTGGCGGAGGCATCGAGCACGGTGACCTCAGGCAGGGACGCAGCAGGCTCCTCAGCAGGCGCGGACTCAGCTTCGGCGATTTCCTCGGCAGGCTCCTCGACGGGCTCAGGAGCTGCCTCGACCTCGGCAGCCTCCGCGCCCTCGACGTCCTCGGCAACCTGTTCTTCGGTGGCCACAGCACTCTGAACCTTGGCCTTCATCGCCGAGACAAAGCCGGCAGGCATACCGTCAAACTCGCGAACACCGGCAAGCGAACGCTCGATATCCTTGGCGCACGCTTCGGACACAGTTGCCACGTGACGCTCGGCGGCCTTGGCACGCGCCTCGCGCTTGGGATTGGGCTGACCCGCTCGGTTGGACCTGCGGTTACGGTTCCTGTTGTCGACGTCTGCCATAAGTGGTCACCTTTCTCGGTCTCTGCCGCTATCGGCTTTTCCCATCCATGATACCCCGCAGCGTACAAAAAAGACGGCCCCGAAGGACCGCCTTTCGCATCGATTTACACGCACGGCAAGCACCGCCGCAATTCGCCACTAGTCGCGACGGCCAAGGATGTTCAGGATGCGCAAGAACACGTTGATAATGTCCACGAATAGATTGGACGCCATGAGCACGGCGTTGGGCAGCGTAGGCGGCACCGTCGTGGCAACATAGGTGTCGTAGCCAATAAAGCCGGCAAACACCACGATCACGATCAGGTCGGTGATGGTCTGCGAGACACCCATGAACATCAGCACGATCTCAACCAGAATAGTGGCGAGCAGAATGCCAAAACCGATGCCATATACGCGCTGGAAAAACTTGGGGAACGTCACGCCCAAGGCGCCAAAGACAAAGGTGATGGCGGCCGTGGCGATAAAGGCAGTGTTGATGGTGGGCAGGTCGTAGTTGGCAAGGCCAAACGACGCGGTCAGGCCAAAGGTACTCGCAAAGATTACGTAGCCCACAAGGGACAGGCCCACGGACTGCTTGCTGGCGGCGGCCGACATCATGACCATGCCGACGATGGTCAAAATAAACGAGCCAAAGACCAGCGGCAAGGCGGCGCCGTTCATCATCATGCGCGCAAACGACATGGTGCTCGTAAAGTAGGCGCCGGCACCCATGGCGCAAAAGCCCAAGAAGATCAGGGCAGACATGGCGAGATTGTACGCGCGCGGCGACATCTCCTTGGCACGGCTTGCGCCGGTCTCGACGGGGCCGTTCTGATAGCCCTGGATATCGTTCATAGGTTCGTCCTTTCAAAAGCGCCGCGACAGCGCCGTAGGTGACAAGATTCCTGTCATTGTACCCGAATGCCGTACGTCCTTACCTACGGCGCTCGCCCTCGAGCGTACGGTCGAATGCCCACACCCACCAACGCATCAGATGGGCCTGCGAGCCATCTGGTCGTTCACGCGTCTGGTCCTCCAGATACAACTCGGTCGCATGCCCGCCAAAACGCACCTTATAGGTTGCCGTACGAATGCCGTGAACCGTCAGGCCAAACCCAGTGGTCGAGACAATCTCGTCAATCGTAAAGCAACGACCGTCGACCCAGCAGACGGTGACCGGCACGACCTGTCCGCCCGCGAGGATGCGAGCCACGACGTCCACATACTGCTTGTGCACGCGCCGAGTTTTGCCATCTGTCTGTCGATATTCCATGTCTCCTATTATCGAACGCATGTTTGCATGTTGTAAAGCGAACAGACTGTGGTTTTGGAGTGTCGGAGCAATCGCACGTGTCCGCATGGCGTGTTAGCAAAAAGAATACCCGCGGTCAACAGGACTAATATTCAATTTTAGTGCCAAAAAATCCACTTCTCACGTCAGAACTCCGTTAAGAAACCCACAGGAGGTGATACGATTTATCATGTTTTTGTAACGTGCCTGCAAACTTCGAGAAAGCCCATATATGGACGTAACGTTCTCAACCTTCCTCGGCCAAATTGTGTCGAACCCAGTCCTTGCCGTCACCGTGATCCTCGCGTTGGGCGCCATCTTCGTCAATGGATGGACCGACGCGCCCAACGCCATCGCGACCTGCGTCACTACGCGTTGCATGCCCGCCCGCGCCGCCATTCTCATGAGCGCCGCATTCAACTTCCTCGGCGTGCTCATCATGACGCACTTTAATGCGAGCGTCGCCAACACCATCTCACATATCGTCGACTTTGGCGGAAACAGCACCATGGCGCTCGCCTGTCTGTGCGCGGCGCTGTTCTCCATCGTCGTCTACGGTGCCACAGCGTCGCGTTTTGGCATCCCCACCTCGCAAAGCCACAGCCTTATCGCCGGCCTGACCGGTGCCGCTATCGCCCTCGGCGGCGCGAGCAGCGTCAACGTCCACGAGTGGATGAAGGTCATCTACGGCCTGGCGCTCTCCATCGGCCTGGGCTTTGTCATGGGCTGGGTCCTGTGCAAACTCGTCTCGATTCTTTTCGCCGCCGCCAACAGGCGACGTGCCAATGTCTTCTTTAAATACGCTCAGATCGCGAGCGCTGCGGCCATGAGCTTTATGCACGGCGCGCAGGATGGACAGAAGTTCATCGGCGTGCTCTTTTTAGGCGTGGCCTTCGCAAACGGCCAGACCAGCGTCGGCGATGCCGGCATCCCCATCTGGATTATGCTGCTGTGCTCGGCCACTATGGGTATCGGTACCAGCGTGGGCGGTGAGCGCATCATCAAGTCCGTCGGCCAGAGCATGGTTAAGCTCGAGAAGTATCAGGGCTTCTCCGCCGACCTCGCGGGCGCCGCGAACCTGCTGCTTGCCACCCTTACCGGCATCCCCGTGTCCTCCACACACATCAAGACCTGCGCCATCATGGGCGTCGGTGCCGTCAAGCGCCTCTCGGCCATCAACTTCGGAGTCGTCAAGGACATGATGTTCACCTGGTTCTTCACCTTCCCCGCCTGCGGACTCATCAGCTTTGTCATGGCCAAGCTGTTCATGATGTTCCTCTAATCAAACCGAACGTCCATCCGGACCGCAACACTTCGCCCACCCGTCTTCGCCTCGAAAGGACCCACCCATGGCAAAGAAACCCGATTCGTTCTACTTTGACAACTACGTCGCTTGCGCCGACCTCGCCGTCCAGGCCGCAGAGCTGCTCACCAAGATTTTTGAGAACTTCGATCCCGCGCAGATTCACGACATGCTCAATAAGATGCATGCGATTGAGCATGCGGCAGACAAGAAGCACCACGAGCTCGAAGACGCCCTGCTCACCGCCTTTATCACCCCGCTCGAGCGCGAGGATCTGGATCTGATGAGCTGCGCGCTCGACACCGTGCTCGACCGCATCGAGGGCGTCGTGCAGCGCGTCTACTTCACCAACATCCAGAGCATCCATCCCGACGCCATCGTCATCGCCCACAAGGTGACTGACGCCTGCCGCGCCATGAAAGACCTGATGGTCGAGCTGCCCAACTACCGCAAGTCCAAGACCCTGCGCGAACTCGTCATCCAGATCAACACGATCGAGTCCGAGGCCGACGAGCTCTACATCAACGCCATGCGCAACCTGCATGTCAACGGCAAGGATCCGCTCGAGGTCATCGCCTGGCGTGACGTGTACGCCTTCCTGGAGTACTGCGCTGACTGCTGTGAGAATGTGGCCGATGTTGTGGATTCGATTGTCATGAAGAACAGTTAATTGGGGGTACGTATCCCACCGGTCGCGGGCCCGACCACTAATACCTTTTTCACTCCGGCTGCAAGCAGAGTCGTTCAAAAGCGGTTAATTAGTGGTACGCGTCCCACCGGCGAAGGCCCGGCACCTATTTGCTTTCTCACTCCGGCTGCGTGGCAGAGTCGTTCGAAAGTAAATAGGTGTCGGGCCTTCGCCTTACGTATCACCATTGGGAACCTGGGCTAATAGGCGGAATGCATGGTGGCTTTGGTTGAAAGCGTCTTTGGCATCAGTCATGACTTTGGGCAGCGCTGAGCGTTTGGCTGAATGTTGCTCTGGGTACCCTTTGGTTGTCTTTTATTTCGTTATTAAATTGTTGGAGGGCTTGTATGTCTTATTTGGATCTGGCTCGGGGTCGGTATTCTTGTCGTGAATTTCAGGATCGTTCTGTTGAGCAAGCTGTTGTGGATGCCATTGTTGAGGCTGGGCGGATTGCTCCTTCTGCTTGTAATAATCATCCTTCTCGTGTGATGGTGCTGGATACGCCTGAGCTTCTGGAGAAGGCTGCTGCTTGTCAGCCTCGGTTTGCTCGTGATGGGTCCATCTTTGGTGCTCCGCTCATCTTCCTCATTTGCAGCGTTACCGACGATGCTTGGGTGCGCCCTTATGACCAGATGAACTCGAGTGCCATCGATACTTCGATCGTCTGCGATCAGATGATGATGGAGGCCACCGAGCAGGGCCTGGGAACGTGCTGGGTATGCCATTTTAAGCCTGGGGTGGCACAGGAGCAGTTCAATCTGCCCAAGGGCGTCTATCCCTATCACATGCTCGTCTGTGGATATCCTGCCGACCACATCGCCGATCCCGAGCATCGCGAGGCCCGTACCATTCCCCTCTCCGACTTCCTCCTCAAGTAGGTTTTGGGACATGCCTTAAAACCTACCCTTGACCGCTCACCCGTTCGCCGAGTTCTGCGCCATTATGTGCAGGGCTCGGTTTTTTATGTTACGCACTCCGGCACAGTCATAAAAAAGGACCCGCAAGCTGCGGGTCCTTTCTAGGCACTAAATTGTAGGCCGAATGTTAGTCCAGGTCGTCGGCAGCAAAGTTGTCGAACGGGGCGAAGGGATCGGCCACGGGGACAACCGGGTCAGCGACGGGCAGCGGCTCGGCGGGAACAGTCACTGCAGGAGAAGCGGCAGAACCGACCGGCGTGGAAGCCATCAGATCGGCCGGGAAGGAATTCTGGGCATCGTCCATGAAGTGCTGGATGAGCTTGAGATACTCTGCCTTGAACTCCTCACGGGAAGCCTTGAGACGATCGATCTCCTCGAGCTCGGCCTGCTTCTCGGTCAGAGCCTGGCGGATAACCTCGCGGGCCTTGGCGTCAGCCTCGTTGCGGATACGCTCAGCGTTCTCGTTGGCATCGTTGACGATGGTCTCAGCGGTCTGCTGGGCAGCGATCAGGGCAGCGGAAATCTGGCGCTCCTGAGCGGAGAAGTCAGGGGCGGGAGCAGCCACGGGGGCGGCAGGAACGGCCTGGGCGGTGGCATCCTGAGCCTGGGCAAGCTGAGCCTGCGCATCGGCAAGCTGCTGCTCGGTAGCAGTCAGACGACCCTTAAGGTCGACGATCTTAGCGAGCATAGCGTCAACCTCGGAGGACAGCGTCTCCAAGAAGACGTCGACCTCGGCAGGATCGTAGCCACGCTTGGCCTCAGAGAAAGTCTGAGCCTGGATGTCTGCAGGGGTAATAGCCATAACAAGTCTCCTTTTTCATCGCCTCGGCGCTACACGCCCGACGTAAGTTACTAAGACAGTTCTACACGAGTATACCTATAAGAAGCTGCAGAACCAGCCTCTGCACCAACTGCAACGCAATAATCGCAACGACCGGCGAAAAATCGATACCGCCCATCGGCGGGATGAAACGACGGAACAGGTTGAGCCACGGACCGCACACGCTATCAAGCACCGCAGCAATATCCTGAAGCAAACCACCCTGCTTCATGGGAATCCACGTCATAAAGCAGTAGACGACAATGAGCGTGGAATAGAAGTTGAACAGCGTGTTGACCAGCTGGACGATAGTGTAGATGTTGATGGGAATCTCCTCGTCTTGTCTTTACTTAAGGTAGCCGTCGGCACGAAGCTTCTTGAGATCGGAATCTTTGACCTCGCAACCGGCGGGCAGCACCATGAACACGCGGTCGCCCACCTCCTTGACCGTGGCACCCAGACCGCAGGCAAAGCCGTAAGAGAAGTCCAAGACGCGCTTGGCAACTTCGGTGCGTACGCCCACAAAAATCAGTGCGACAGGCTGCTTGGTGCGAACGCGGCGCACCACAGTCTCCACGTCGTCATAGCTCTCGGGGCGCAGGACATAGGCCGGCAGCTGCGGCGTGGCGTTGATGATATTGCTCGCATAGGCCGAGGCATCGCTCGGTGCAGGCGCGGGTGCAGCGGCGGCACGGGCGCGGGTATTCTCGGCGTAGCTCGACGGCGTGTCATAGGCACCGGGACGATAACCGCTCGCAACACTGTCCTGCGAGCGCGAAGGCGGGTTATACGTCGTGGCATGGCGGGAGTCATCGCCGACCAGCTGACCGGAGCGCGTATACACGGCAACCGACTCAGCTTCACCGCGGCGCGTCTGACCAAGCAGGCCGTTGCTCGGCTCGTCTTGGGTGTAGAAGCCCTCGCCCGAAGCACCGCTGTAGCCGTTGTTCTGATAGCCATCGTCGTAGCCGTCATCGTAGCCGTAGTCGTCGTCTTGGCCATAACCCTGGTCGTAACCCTGTTGGCCGCCCAGGTGCATCTTATTTTTAATCTCGTCAAGGAAGCCCATGGTTGTGTCCTCTCGCGGTTTAGTGCAGGCGCCCCGATAATCAGTGCGCACTTCAGAGCCTTATTTTACTGCAAACTCCGGGCTAAATACTACCCTGCCCAGGCGAACGAGCGTAGAGCCCTCCTCAAGGGCAGACTCAAAGTCCTCGCTCATACCGCAGGAAAGCTCAGGCAGGTTCAAATCGGGATGCGCCGCCTCCAGCTCATCCCTCAGCTCACGAAGCCCCGCAAAGGTGCGGCGTGCCACATCCTTATTCCCCCGGGGCGCCATAGTCATAAGCCCCTGTACGCAAATTCCCTCAAGTTCTGCAAGCTCACCCGCGGCGGCGCGAATCTCATCGGGTGAAAAGCCTCCCTTCGACTCCTCACCACTCACATTGACCTCAATGAGCACACGCTGGGGGCCGACGAGCTCGCCTGCCTCAATCTTGCGAACAGCACGGCTCGAGATCGCCTGCGCCAGATGCAGCGAACCCACCGAGTGAATCAGCTCGGCTGAGCCCAGCACCGCATTGATCTTATTGGTCTGCAGGTTGCCGATCATATCGAAGCGCACCTCGGGCAGCTCCGGATGCTCCGCCAGACCCGTGAGCTTGCGAACCAGCTCCTGCGGGCGGTTCTCGGCAAAATGGCGATACCCCGCCTGGATGGCGGCAACGGTCTCATCGACACCAACGGTCTTGGACACGGCAATGAGGCTCGCGGCGTCGTGGGGACGGCCCGCGCGATCGAGCGCCGCATAAAAACGTTCCAGAATCTGCTCGCGGCGAGCGCGCATCAAGTCCAAATAGTTATCCATTGCCAATCGCCTCCGCTGACAGCCAAACAAGTAGTCCCATGCTAACGCAAGAGCGCGGCCCCGCATGTGCAAGGCCGCGCTCACTTAGGTATTTACAATCTTTCGACGAACGGGGTTACTTACTCCTCGTCGTCCTCGCCATCGTCCTCATCCTCAAGATGATCGAGCAGGTAGCGAAGACCCTCGCTGACCTCGTTAACGGGCACCTTGGCAACGTAGCGTGCATCGACGGCGGGCCTCATGATAACACCCTCGCCCGAAGGCACGCGCATGCTCTCGAGCTCATCCTCATCAGTGCAGGCGATATCACCGGCAGTCATACGCTGTCCGGTCAACAGGAAGGTCAGACGGCAGGCGGCATCGATGGAAATCGAGGCGATGCGATCGAGATAGCGCGATACCATGATGGCGCGGCGCAGGTCGTCATAGTTGCTGTCGTCGTCCATAAAATCGCCCGTGTCCATGCGGTTAAAGGTGCGGAAGAACTTCTCGTAGGCGGCGTGCACTGGCTCGTCCTCGACGGCCAAGTTGCAGATGATGGACATGTCGTTGGTGACGAGCGCAGAAAGCGAAGAGCCCAGCACCTGGTAGACGGCCTCAGCCTCGGCCTCGACCGTGCCGACAAGCTCCTTGGGCAGCGAGATGTCGGCCTTGATCATATGACGCGTGGCGCGGCAAATCTGGCGAACCTTATCGGTCATGCGCTGCAGGTTAAAGTCGACGTAGATGATCGTCTGCAGCAAGCGGAAGTCGGAGGCGACCGGTGACTGCGTGGCAATCAGGTTGTAGCAGACGGCCTCCAGGTTGGCGCAGCGTGCGTCAATCGAAAGCGTGCGCTTCTTGGTCTTGGTGGCGAGCTTGCGGTCGTCGGTCACATAGGCCTTCACGGCATCGTGGAGGGCCAGATCGACGGCCTCGTAGATGCTCAGCATCTCGTGACGGGCCTCGATGAGCTGACGGGAAAACAGTTTGCGCATGGTTCACTCCAATCAGTTGGGTGCGGTCATGCCGCCCGCACAGTGAATACGCACCGGACCAGATCCGATCGGCTTGGGACTAGTCGCACCGATCAGCCAAAGCGGCCGGTGATATAGTCTTCCGTCCGCGAGTCCACCGGGCTGGTGAAGATCGCGTCGGTTTGACCATACTCGATGAGCGTAGCGGGCTCGCCGGCAACTTCCTGCAAGAAGAATGCGGTGTAGTCGCTAATGCGAGCTGCCTGCTGCATTGAATGCGTGACGATGATGATCGTCATCTCGGGCGCCAGCTCGGCCATCAGATCCTCGACCTTAGAGACGGACGTGGGGTCGATGGCGGAGCAGGGCTCGTCCATCAGAAGGACATCGGGTTGCACCGCAAGCACGCGCGCGATGCACAGACGCTGCTGCTGACCGCCCGAGAGCGCCAAACCATCCTTGTTGAGCTGATTGGATACCTCTTTCCAGAGGTTGGCGCGCTTGAGCGATTCTTCCACGATGTCATCGAGGTCGCTTTTGCTAGTCACGCCCTGCAGACGAGGGCCAAAGGCGACATTCTCGTAGATGGATTTGGGAAACGGGTTGGGCTGCTGAAAGATCATGCCCACGCGACGACGGAGATCGACCGGATCGACACCCTCGGCATAGATATCGTTGCCGTCGAGCGTCATGGTGCCCTCGACGCGCGTGCCCTCGATCAGGTCATTCATGCGGTTGATGCAGCGCAAAAACGTCGACTTGCCGCAGCCCGAAGGGCCAATGAAGGAGGTGATGGCGTTTTTGGCGATGTTGAGGTCAAGCCCCGTCAGCGCATGAAAGTCACCGTACCAAAAGTTGAAATCCTTGGCCGTAATGGCCGCTTGCTCCAACGCGGGAGTGGACTGATAAACGGACATGGGACTCCTTAACTAGCGACGCTTGCGCGACAGGAAGCGCGCAAACAGGTTGAAGGCCAAAATGATCACCATCAGCAAGAGCGCGGTGCCGTAGGCTGCGTTCATGTTGATGCCGTCGTTGGCAAGCAGGTACAGGTGAACGGTCATGGGACGACCGGAATCGAGCGGCGAAATAGGTAGATTGATGGCCTGGCCCATGGTGTAGAGCACCACGGCGGTCTCGCCGATGGCACGGCCGATGGCAAGGACGATGCCCGTGGCAATGCGGCCAAAGGCCGAAGGAAGCACGATCTTGGAGACGACCTGCCACTTGGTAGCGCCCAGGCCGTACGCGCCCCAACGGATATAGCGCGGAACGGCGCGAATGGCTTCTTCGGTGGTGCGCATGACGATGGGAAGCATCAAGAGCGCGAGCGCCAGAGCGGCCGAGACCATCGAAAGGCCCAGGCCCATAGCCTCGACAAACAAGGCGTAGCCAAACAGGCCCATAACGATGGAGGGCACCGAGGCCAAAGCGTCAGCAGCGTAGCGAATGAGCTCGACGACCTTGCCCTGCTTGGCGTACTCGGCCAGATAGACGGCTGCCAGCACAGCGATCGGCGTGCAGATAAGCATGGCGAGCGCCGTCACGTAGACGGTCGAGACGATCGTGGGCCAAATTCCGCCCTCGGCGTTGACGCCCTGGGGCCAACCGAAGATAAAGTCGAGCGAGATGTGTGGCAGGCCGTTGATGACCACGTAGGCGATGATAGCGACCAGCACCAGCGTGGTGATGTAGGCAGCGGCACGAAACACGCCAAGCATGATCTTGTTGGACAGGTCCTTGTTGATGCGGCCCTTCTTGCCGTGGGAAAGGGCACGCTTGATGCGCTCGCGCGACGAGGTCGTATCGACCGTCGTGTCAACGGAATCGGACATAGCCTACCCCCTCTTCTTCTTGGAAATCAGACGGACGATACCCACCAGCGTGGCGGAGATGATAAACAGGACCACACCCATGCCGAACAGCGCCGAGCGGTGCAGACCCGAGGAATAGCTCATGTCGAGCGCAATCTGGCTCGTGAGCGTCGAGATGGGGCTCGCAATGCTGTCGGGAATAACCGGGGCGTTACCTACGACCATGAGCACGGCCATGGTCTCGCCGATGGCACGGCCCATACCCAGCACGATGGCATCAACGATACCCAGCTTCGCGGCAGGTAGCACGACCTTATAGATGGTCTGCCACTTTGTGGCGCCCATGGCATACGATGCCTCGCGAATGCCCATGGGAATGGAATTGAGAGCATCGATGGTGAGCGTGGTGATGGTAGGGACGATCATGATGGCGAGCACAAACCACGCCGTCAGCGCACCAAAACCAAGGCCGCCGGTCAGTTGTGCGATAAACGGGCGGATGATGATCATGCCAAAGAAGCCGTAGATGATGGAGGGTATGCCCGCCAGCAGGTCAACGGCGGGGCTGATGAGCTTGCGCACGCGCTTGCTGGCAATCTCGACCAGGTAAACGGCCGTACCCACGCCCAGCGGCACGCCCATGGCGAGCGCACCGACGGTCACCAGACCCGAGCCAGCAAGCAGCGACAAGATGCCGTAGTGGCCCTCGGAAGGCGCCCACGTAAAGCTAAAGAAGTCAGCCAGACCGATGTCAGTAAAGACGGGCAGCGCCGAGTACGTGGTAAAGACAAAAATCAGGATGACGGTAACGACCGCCAAGAACGCGCAGGCAAAGAAGATCCACTGCAGCGCCTTCTCCTTGATATAGGTACTGCGCGATACGAGCGCCAGCTCGCGCTTCTTGGGCGTCTGAACATTCTGCTCAGTCTGGGAGTTTTCCTGTGCTTCCATGCTACTCACTCCCCTTCTCGTCGTTGGTGACGGGAATAAAGCCCGCCTCGCGAATCTGCTTGTCCATCTTTTCGGACGTCACATAGTCGATGTAATCCTGCGCCTGCTGCGAAGGCACACCCTTCACAAAGAAGTAAAGGTCGCGCGAGATGGGATAGCCGCCACTCGCGACCGTCTTCTCGGACGCCTCAACATGATTGACCGAGACGGCCTTGACCGAGGTCTTGGCGTTGAGGCTATCGACGAAGCCCAGCGAAATGTAGCCGATGGCCCCACGCGAACGAGATACCACGTCGCGCACCTGGCCCGTACCCGAAAGAACGGCCGAGCGGCGATCGAACGGCGTGCCATCCATCACGATGGTACGGAAGGCCTCGCGCGTACCGGACGCCTCGTCTCGGTTGATGACCTGAATCCTCAGGTCCTCGCCACCGACCTCTTTCCAATTGGTAATCTTGCCGGCGTAGATATCGCGGAGCTGCTCGGTCGAGAGGTTATCGACGGGGTTGTCGTCGTTCACGATGACCGCAATACCGTCGTGGGCAATGACAATGGGAGTCAGGCCCAGATCCTGTTCGTCGGCATTGAGTCCACGGGAGGAGCTGGCGATATCGGCCGTGCCGGCGCTGACGGCCTCGATCCCAGCGGAAGAACCCAAACCGGAAACGAGCACGTCGATGCCGGTCTCCTCCTTAAAGCCCTCGGCCGCAATCTCGGCGATAGGAAGGCAGGTCGTGGAGCCGGCCACGGTAATGGAAGAGCTAGAAGATCCCGAAGAACAGGCGCACAGCGTAAGCGTAAGCACAGCGGCGCTCAGGACCGATACGATCTTTCTCATAGCATCACGCCGATCGCAGCATGGCGCCCACAGGTGCCGTCCTCGTTACGGTAGGAATAAAAGCGGTCGTTCTGACGCACGGTCGAAAGCTGGGTATCCACGATATTATCCGCGTCGACACCGACATCTACCAGCGCCTCGCGAATGGCAGCGGAAAGATCGAGCATGCGAGAGGTATTCGCATCGATGCAAGAGAACTCGGCGGCAAAGCGATCCATGAGTTCCTGGGATACCTCATATTCGTCACCCAAGATATGGGGGCCGATATAGGCGGAAACGTCGCTCGCATCGCAACCGGCAGCATCGCAAAGCGCCTGGCACGCCTTGGCGGAAATACGTGCAATCGTGCCCTTCCAACCGGAGTGCACCACGGCAAATCCGCCGGGGGCCACCAGCACCACGGGAACGCAGTCGGCAAAGCAGAGCAGCACGGGTACGTTATGCGCCGTACAGACGATGGCATCGCAGCCCTCGGCAATCTGCTCGCGGACGTCCTCAAGGTCATCGGCGCCGTTCGAGGTCACCGCAACGATATGGTCACCATGGACCTGATTGGGAACGAGCAAGTTGTGCTCGCACTCGGCGGCACCCATAGCCTCGAGCACACGACGACGATTTTCTTGAACAGCAAAGGGGTCATCGCCAACATGCGAGCCCAAATTGAGTGAGGAGTACGCATCTTCGGAAACACCACCGGCGCGCTCGGTGAAGGCAAAGCGAACATCGGATGTCGCGCCTTCCACCAACGTAACTCCATCATGGTCGACACGCGAAACGTTGTCCGCACGTGCTGCCATACTAAAGCCTCCTAATAACACAAGTACCGCGGCATCGCCGCTACAGCCCGCGTTTATACGGCTGTCATACTTCTCTAAAAGGATACCTGCTGCACTGGAGGCAATCGTAAAGGGAACGTAAAGAGATTGGAGGTTCTAGTTTACAAAGTCGAAATAAAAAGGGCGCGTCCATACGGACACGCCCCCGTGAGCAACAATGCAAAGAACGACTTAGAAGCTACCGCGCTTCAGGAAGTCGGGAAGCTCGAACTGATCGTTGCCGAAGTTAGGAAGCTCGGTGCCACCGACGTTGCGGGTCGGAGCGGCCTGAGCCGGGCTGGTGGCCGGAGCGGTGCGCTGCGGCTCAGCGGAGGCAGCGGCCTTGCTCTGAGACTGCTGAGCAGCAAAGAGCTCGTCCTGACGGTTGACGTTGGAGTCGGAGAAGCCCGTAGCGATGACGGTGATACGCACCTGATCGCCCAGGGACTCGTCGACAACGGTACCGAAGATGATGTTGGCCTCGGGGTCGACGGCGTTGGCGACAACGTCGGCGGCGTCGCTGATCTCCTGGATGCCCAGGTCCTTGGAACCGGCGATGGAGAGCAGCACGCGTGTGGCACCATCGATGGAGCTCTCGAGCAGCGGGCTGGAGATGGCCTGCTGGGCAGCGTCGACGGCACGGGTATCCCCAGAAGAGGTACCGATACCCATCATGGCGGTACCGGCCTGCTTCATGATGGTCTTAACATCGGCGAAGTCCAGGTTGATGATACCGGGGACGGTGATGAGGTCGGTGATGCCCTGGGTGCCCTGGGAAAGGACGCCATCGGCAATCGCGAAGGCCTCGAGCATGGTAGTCTTCTTCTCGGCGATGTCGAGCAGCTTATCGTTGGGGATGACGATCATGGTATCGACGCAATCGGAGAGGGTCTTAATGCCCTCCTCGGCGCTCTTCTTGCGCTTGCGGCCCTCGAAGGTGAAGGGCTTGGTCACGACGGCGACGGTCAGTGCGCCGACCTCGTTCATCGCGATATCGGCAACGATGGGAGCAGCGCCGGTACCGGTGCCACCGCCCTCGCCGCAGGTGATGAACACCATGTCGGCGCCAGCGAGCGCCTCGGCAATGTCGTCGCGGGACTCATCGGCAGCCTTGCGGCCAACCTCGGGGTTGGCGCCGGCGCCCAGGCCGCGGGTAAGGTCGGTGCCGATGTGCACCTTGATATCGGCATCAGAGATCGCGAGTGCCTGAGCATCGGTGTTGATGGCAACAAACTCGACGCCGCGGATGCCCTCTTCGATCATTCGATTGACCGCGTTGGTACCGCCGCCGCCGACGCCGACCACCTTAATGACGGCAAGGTAGTTGTTGATCTCTGTCTCGTGCATGTCGGTCCTCCGAACAAAGGTTATAGCCATAGCATGGGTCGACCCCTGCGCACATTAACCTTCAGGTTGAAAGTAAATGCAAAGGTAAACCGTATTATGGTTGCACATTATGAACGTATCAGTCAAATAATTGACCGTGAAAACCAAACAAACCAGATAAACGGCGTGGTATGGCCACTCAACAAAGCATCAACCAGCGCTATGAGGTCGGAGCATTCCTAAATGTGTAGTTGCCCGGAGAGCGCACATTGATATACGTTACGCCCTCTACCTGCGAAAGCAACTTGGTGACTACGCGTTCCTTCTTGGCGATATCGTCCGAATCGCCCAGCGACACCTCAATGCCGTTATTGAGGTTTGCCGAGATGGCTTCGACCGAAGGCGTGGAAATATCCTTGACTTGTCCCAAGAACTCGCTCGAAAAACCACGCACATAATCCAGGCCGGCCTTAACGGCCTTGGAGCTCACCGCCTGGCCGGAAACTGGAGCGACATCCGCCGAGACATCAGTCAGCAACACCGCGCCATAGTGCTTAGCGAGCGCCAGTGCGGCATCGATGCCGGTCAGGGTATTTGAGCCCTGCCCTGTCGTGATGACGTTGCCCTGGTCGTCCACTTCGACCGACGTCGACAGCGGGGCGATCCAGGTGTCATCATCCCCGATGGCCCAGGCTAGGTCATCGGAGCTGATATAGGCAATTGCGATGACCTTGCGCTCCATAGGCGTAATGATGAGCGTATGCGGGAACTGACGCTGGACATCCACGCCCGAGACCCACGGGTTCTGCTTGAGATCCTCGGTAATCTGGTCGGGATCGACGTTAAAAAGCGACGTTCCCTCGGGCAAATCGATCAGCTGGATAGCATCGTGCTTCGTCACATGCTCGCTGCCTTGAATCTGAATATCAGTGGCGGTAAACAATCCAGAGTTAATCACCACGATGGCAACGACGACGAGCACGGCCAAGACGGCCAGAACGCCGCCCACGATTTTGCCTTTGCCTGTAACGACAGAAGCGGCGTCTGATGTTTTATTTGCCATCGCCCCAAGTGAAGACAACGGGTTGACGCCTTTTTTACCCGAAGGCTTCTTGGCGGTAGCCGGCACCGATGTCAGCGAGCGCGGTTTCGATGCGCCCAGCGTGCGACCCGGACGCAGCGTTTTAGTTCCCGTCGGTGGCTTAGGAGTTGCCATGGGACGGGCAGGCTTGGCGCCCATAACAGGCTTTGACGTCACCGAGGGACGCGAGGACTTTTTTGCGGCCGGACGATTACCGAGCTGCGAGCCGACGACCGGACGACTGGTCTGTCGAGCATGCCCGACAGACTTAGAGTGCGCGACGGTATTGCGTTGAGGTTTGGCAGGCGCGCCGGAACGCCCTCCGGCGCGGCGGAAGGTGGGTTTCGATGCTCTAGAAGCCGAGGAATTTAACTTCCGGTCTGAGCTCGATGCCATACGCCTCCCTCACCTTTCCGTGCACATGTCTGATAACCGCGGCAACGTCATCGGCCGAGGCAGTTCCGTTATTAACGATAAAATTAGCGTGAACGGGCGAAACTTCCGCGCCGCCAATCGAAAAACCCTTTAATCCACAATCCTCGATAAGCTTGCCCACGCTCGCATCGGGCGGGTTGCGAAAGACCGACCCGCAGGATGCGCGACCCATGGGCTGTGTACGCTTGCGCCTCGTCAGGTACCGCTCCATGCGCTCGCGAATGTCGGCCTTGGGCGCCAGTTTAAGCTTGAGCACGCACTCGAGGATGATCTCATTGCGGGGAAGGCTACATTCGCGGTAGCCCCAAGTGATCTCGGACCCCGCATAATGTTTGATACCGGATGCCGGGTCAAACGTTACGACATCCTCAACCAGCGAGCCAATCCACTCGGTCCGTGTGCCGGCATTCATAGATATCGCACCGCCAACCGAACCAGGGATGCCAACGGCAAACTCAAGGCCCGAGAGGCTACGCGACAGGGCATCGTTGACCAGGCGCGCAAACATCACGCCCGCACCGACCGTCAGCGTACAACCGTCATCGGCAACAACCGTGCGCTGAAACTCACGTCCGAGCGAAATGACGGCGCCGCGATAACCGCCATCGGCAACCAGCAGATTGGAGCCCTTGCCGATGATGACCCACGGCACCTGCTCGCGATCGAGCACCGCCACGGCGCGGCGGAGGGCATGATAGCTATGGCACGTCACAAAGAGGTCGGCCTTGCCGCCGATACGATAGCTCGTATGACGCGCAAGGCGCTCGTCCTCGATCACATCCGTGTCGATCATGCCCGAGAGCGCCATGACGGCGTTAAACAGACCCATTAGACTTAAGCGTCTTTCTTGGCAGTCAGATACTCAATGAACTCGGGACCGACGGTCGTAACGTCACCGGCACCCATAGTGAGCAGCAGGTCGCCCTCGCCCACCATCTGCTCGAGCTCCTGATTGAGCTCAAGACGGCTGGAGCAGTACACGACCTCCTTGCCAGGATGCTTGGCGCGCACGGTATCGGCGAGCATCTTAGAGGTGACACCCGGAATGGGCATCTCGCCAGCCGAGAACACATCAATCAGCAGCAGTTTATCGGCATTGGCAAATGCATCGGCAAAGTCGTCGCACAGGGCCTGCAGGCGCGAATAGCGGTGCGGCTGGAACACGACGTCGACGTGCTTGTAGCCCAGCGACGAAGCAGCAGCAAGCGTCGCCTTGATCTCGGTGGGGTGATGGCCGTAATCATCGACCACGGTGATGCCATCGATATCGCCCACGTGGGTAAAGCGACGGCGGACGCCCTCAAAGCTCGAGAGCGCCTTGGCGGCGGCGTCGATGTCAAGGCCCAGGACATGGGCGACGGTGAGCACCGCCGTGGCGTTGAGCATGTTGTGGCGACCGGGATTGCTCTTGATCTCCACAGCGTGCTCAGTGCCGTCCTCAAAGCGAACGATAAAATCGCTCTGGATGCCCTTGACATCCGGGTGCATGCAGACGATGTCGTTGCTCTCGGCAAAGCCGTAGGAAAGCACGTGACGACCCGTCGACTTGGCGAGCTCGACCAGATGCGGGTCCTCACCGCAGACGATGACGGTGCCGTCCTCGCCCACCAGGCTCATGAATTTGGCGAAAGTTGCCTCGATCTCCTCGATACCCGAGTAGTGATCGAGGTGGTCGGCCTCGACGTTGGTCACGATGACCACGTTGGGGTTCAGGAACAGGAAGGAGCTGTCGGACTCGTCGGCCTCAGCGACAAAGTAGTCGCCCGAGCCGTTCTTGCCGTTCGTGTCATAGCCCTCGACGATGCCACCGATCAAGAAGCTCGGATCCAGACCCATGCGGTCGAGCATGGTGGCGCACATCGAAGACGTGGTGGTCTTGCCATGCGTGCCGGCAACAGCGACGGTGGTGTAGCCGTGGCCCAAAGCAGAGAGCATCTTGGCACGGGGCCACACGGGAATACCAAGCTCGCGAGCGCGCACGAGTTCAGGGTTGGACTCCGGAATAGCGGTGGAGACAACAACCACGTCGGGCTTGACCTCGTCGATCGTGGCGGCCTCATGGCCCACATGCACCTTCACACCAGCGCGGGTAAGCTGGCGGATATAACGTGACGTCTTAAGGTCGGAGCCGGTAACGGCATAACCGCGCTCGTGAAGAACGAGGGCGATGCCGCTCATGCCGGCGCCGCCGATACCGATAAAGTGGGCGCTCTTAAACTCGGGCGCGGAGGTTGCAGTCTGGGAATCAGCCATGTGCTCGTGTACTCCTTGCGTAAACACTGCCTGTAACCCGTTAACTGTACCGCACCTACCGCATCAGCGCGAGGGCGACCGACGATATCCCGTCTAACTAACGCAAACCCTCTACCGCATCCGCCAGAAGAGCGGCGGCCCTATCCTGAGCCAGACCACGCGCCGCCTGACGCATGGCGTCGCGCGCCGCCGCGTCATCGACCAGGTGCAGCAGTTCATCGGCAAAGGCAGAACCGTCGATATCGGCATCGGCGCAGAGCACGCCGGCCCCAGCGTCGACCAGATAACGGGCATTGGTGGTTTGGTGGTCGGCCGTCGCATGCGGGTACGGCACGAGCACCGAAGGCACGGCGAGTGCAGCGATCTCGGCCACGCTCGATGCGCCCGAACGCGAGAGCACCAAATCGGCAGCAGCCAGCATATCGCCCATGTTGTCGATGTAAGGCTGGACGCGGTAACGCTTCGCCTCCTCGGGCGTCAGCGCCAAAGCGCGCTCGGTCTCCTCAAAGCCGCCGGCACCCGTCGAATGCAACACATAGAGGTTCTTGCGCGAAAGCAGCTCGTTTTTGAGCGAAGCCACACGCTCGTTGAGGTGCTGGGCGCCAAGTGAACCGCCAAAGACGAGCAGCAGCGTAGCGTCCTCGGGAACGCCAAGTGCCTTGCGGCCGCGAGCGCGATCGCCCTCGATCACCGAGCGACGTACGGGGTTGCCGGTCATGAGCACGTGGTCAGGGTCACCTTCGCGCTCAAAGACCGAACGCGCTGCCGGCACCGAGATGCACACGCGGGCGGCGTGGGAGTTCATCATCTTGTTGGCCAGGCCCGGAACAGAGTTCTGCTCATGCAGCAGATACGGAACGCCCGCGCCCTTGCACCACCCCAGCAGCGGAACCTCGACATAGGCACCAAAACCAATGGCGGCATCGGGCTTGCCGACCTTTGAGAAATGACTGGCGAGCGCACGCTTGGCTTTGTTGACACGCCACAGCGAGGTCAGCGCCGTCCAAGGACGGGAGCGGTCGAAGCCCGTGACCGTAATGGGCACAAAATCAAACCCAGCCTCGGGGACCAGACGACCCTCGAGCTTGCGCGACTGGCCCACGAACACAACGTGGTGGCCACGGTCACGCAGCTCTTCGGCCAAGGCGAGCGCGGGGTTGATGTGCCCGGCCGTGCCGCCGGCTGCAATAGCAACGGTCATTTTATCGGTCATGGTAGTCCCTTCGTACACGCGGTCCCTGGTCGTCGGTACGCAGACGCGCCGACGGGTCCGAGTTCAAATCGATTCGATTATATCCGCCGCCCGCGTTGCGAGGGCTGGGGCGCTGAGGACGACCTTGCGGCGCCGTTCGCTGACGCGGGCGGGCTGCCGGCTCGGTCGCAGAGCCATCCAGGACGGTAAAACCGTTACGCGAAGATCGCTCGCCGCGCACGTGGGGCACGCCGGCGGTACTCTCATCCATAACGGCAAAGCTCTCGCGGCGGCGGTCATACTCATCGCGGCGGGCGCTCTCGTACGAAACGCGCAGGATCAACCCGGCAAGCATGAGCGACACAATAATCGACGAACCGCCGTAGCTAATAAACGGCAACGGTTTGCCCGTCATGGGAAACACGTTGAGGATGCCCAGCGCGTTAATCAAAAACTGCACTGCGAGAATGACCGCGGAGCCAGACGCCATAAGCGCGCCCCGGCGATCGGTCGCCTGCTCGGCAATGCGAAACGCCGAGTAGATCAGCATCGCAAACACCAAGAAGAACAGCACGGTTCCGACAAAACCGACTTCCTCGCCAATGATGGCCAGGATGTAGTCATTGTGCGCCTCGGGCAGATACGAGTACTTCATGGTTGAGTTGCCGATGCCACGGCCGAACAGACCGCCCGAGGCAAAGGCCATAATGGCAAGCGTGGCCTGATAGCCGTCACCATACTCGTCGGCCCAAGGGTTCAAGGCAACCTGAATACGCACCATACGGTACGGCTCTGCGACAAGCGCAATCACGATCACGAGAATGCCGAAGATTAGCACGCCGATGATAAATCTGGGGTCGAGACCCGCAAACAACGCCATGCACATGAGGGTCAACAGGATGATCAGGACAGTACCGAAATCGGGCTGGATAAAGATCAGAAAGAGCGAAATGCCCAGGTAGATGCCAATCTTGCGAAGGAATTCGTTGATGTTGCCACCGGGCGAAAAGAAGCGATCAAGCATGATGGCCGAATACGCAATGGCAAATGGCTTTAAAAACTCGGAAGGCTGGAACTGAATACCGGCGATGTTAAGCCAGCGCGTGGCGCCACGGCTGCCGCTGCCCACCAAGAACACCAGAAACAGTAGCCCTATCATGCCTATGAGGAAGATCCTGAGCACATCCTCCCCAAACCAGCTGTCCGGCAAAACGCGCACGATGGCAATCAGCGCCAGAACACCGACCACGGCAAACGCGGCCTGTCGACCCAGAAAAAACGTCGCCGAGCCATTCTCGTGCAGCGCCTCGACCGAAGACGCCGAGTACACCATCAGCAGGCCAAAGCATACCAAGGTAAACAAGCAGGCCATGAATATCAAACGGGGGCGCATGATACGGGCGGGAACGCCGGCAATATAGCGTTCGCTAAACGACTGCCCGCCGCGACCGGAACGCGGTGTGCTGCGCCGCGAGGAAGCACGGTCCGAGTCGGGCCTCCTCATACCTTGTCGGGGGCTCTCCTCTCTCACCGGCAACCCCTATTCCATTTGCGATTTCGCCGCAGCGGCAAGCTGGGCCACATAGTCCTTAAACACGCGGCCGCGCTCCTCATAGCCCGAGAACTCATCGAACGAAGAGCAGGCAGGAGAAAGTAAGATCACGTCGCCACGGCTCGACAGCGAACGGGCGACGTCCACGGCATCGCGCAGGTCATCCGCCTGGGCGATATCCACATCGCCGTCGACATCGGCCTCGTCCATAGCGGCGGTGAAACGCTCGCGCGCATCGCCAAAGCAGACGACCGAGCGTACGTTATCCATAACAACGCGCGCGAAGTCCGTGAGCGGCGTGCCCTTATCGTGGCCGCCGAGCAGCAAGATCACGTCGTCATCGGGAAATGCCGTCAGTGCCTTCTCGACCGCATCGGTGTTGGTCGCCTTGGAATCGTTGACGTAGCGCACGCCGTCAATCTCGCCACACGGCTCCACGCGGTGCTCGAGCGGCTGGAACGAGGCAAGACCGCGGCAGACACCATCGACATCGGCACCGGCCGCCAAGGCAGCCGTGGCGGCGCACAGGGCATTGATAACATTGTGATGGCCCGAGATCTTGAGCTCGGATGTAGCGATGAGCGGGGTCTCGACGCCCTTCAGGCGCACGACCATCTTGCCGTCGCGCACAAAGGCGGCATCCTCGCCCTCAGGCTCGTCAAAGGCAACCTTGCAGATGCGACGACCCGGCGTGTAGATGTACTCATCGAACTCGTGAATGCCGGCGTCTTCGACGTCGACAACCGCCAGATCGTCATCGACCATATTGTCAAACAGTTTGATCTTGGCAAGCGCGTAGTTCTTATGGCTCTTATGCCAGCTCAAGTGGTCGGGAGTGATGTTGAGCAGCACCGCCACGCGGGGGTGGAGCTCGGTTGTCGTAGCAATCTGATAGCTCGAGAGCTCAGCCACAAACCACTCGTTGTGGGCTCGGCCGTCAATCTCGTTGACCGGCGGCTCGCCGATGTTGCCGACAGCAACGCTGGCCTCGCCGGCAGCCTTAAGCAGATAATCAGCCAGCGACGTGGTGGTCGTCTTGCCGTTGGTGCCCGTGATGGCAATCCAGTTATCGGGCGACAGGCGATAGGCAAACTCGGGCTCACCCATAATCTGGGCGGCATGCTCGCGCCCGGCCTTAAAGAAGCCCGAGAACTCCGAGATGCCCGGGCACGTCACGCATACGTCATAGGCGCCCTCGACCTGTTCGGTCCCATAGACAAACGACGCACCAGCAGCCTCGAGCGCACGCGTGGCGTCATTGGGTTCAGAGGTGCCACCGCCATACACGGTAACGGCACTTACGCGCTCGGGATGTGCCAGCGCCCAGCGGGCGACATCGAGACCGGATTTGCCCTGACCCAAAACGAGCAGGCTAAAGACATCAGCAAGAGGCATGAAAGACCACTATCCCAACTGGAAGAACAGGGCAAGGCCAACGGCACCAAAGGCAGCAGCGATAATCCAAAAACGGATGACGACCTTGGTCTCGGCCCAGCCCTTCTTTTCGAAATGATGATGGATGGGCGCCATAAGGAAGACGCGCTTGTGCGTAAAGTGGAAGTAGACAACCTGAATCATGACCGACAGGGTCTCAACGATAAACAGGCCGCCGATGATGAGGGAGACGACCTCGGTGTTGGTCATGATGGACGTGCAGGCAAACGCGGCGCCTAGGGCAAGCGAGCCGGTATCGCCCATAAAGATGCTCGCCGGATAGCAGTTGAACCACAGAAAGCCCAAGCAGGCACCGGCACACGCGGTGCAGAAGATGGACAGGTTCACGTCTCCGTGCAAAAACGCCATGGCAGCCATGGCGAGCATGGCAATCATGGAGGTGCCGCCAGCAAGACCGTCAAGGCCATCGGTCAGGTTCACGGCATTAGAAAGACCGGCGATCATCAGCCAGCAAAAGACAATGTAGAGCCACGGGAACGAAAGGCCGCAGATGGTGGTCGAAAGCACGCCAAGGTCAATCGTCAGGCCGCCGGGAAAACGAATCTCGGGGGCGACGCCGCACCAGTTAACGGCAAGTACCGTAAAGGTGACACAGATAATGGTTAGGCCGATCATCTTGGCATGAGGCGTCAGACCGAGCGAGCGCCCATGCGTAACGGAGGTCAGGTCGTCGATCAGGCCCAGCACGCCTGTCGCCAGCGTGGCGAGCAGCACGAGCACGAGCTCGGTGGTGAGCTTGCCCATCAGCAGGCAGGTCAGCGAAATCGCGACGAGAATGACAACGCCACCCATGGTGGGCGTTCCCTGCTTAACCAAATGACGCTTGGGGCCGTCGGCACGAACCTGCTGGCCGATACCCTCGACCTTAAGTAGCTTGATCCACCACGGCATGAGCAGCAGCGCAATGGCAGCGGCGATGCCAAGCCCCAAAAAAGCCTGATACGTTGGATACGAGGGATTGCCGAACATGGGCTAGCACACACCTTCCACAAAGCGGTCGAGCTCAACAAAGCGGGAACCCTTGACCAGTACAACATCATGTTTTTCAAGCGCGCCGCCCATGCGGTCGAGCACCTGCTGATAATCGGAGAACACCTGGATGCGGTCCTCGTCCATGCCCATCATGCGCGCGGCATCGGCCATAAGCTGGGCCAGCTCACCACCCACGCACGCCAGCATGTCGAGCTTCTTGGCGGCGGCATAGGCGCCCACGAGCTCATGCATGCGAGGAGCCTCATCGCCCATCTCGCCCATCTCGCCCAGGATCGCCATACGAGACCCCGTGCACGAAAGCGAGCACAGTAGATCGAGACCAGCAGCCATGGATTCGGCGCTGGCGTTATAGGAATCGTCGATGACGCGGGCACCGCTCTTGGCGCGCTTGATCTCCTGGCGGTGCCCGGTGATCGTGAGGCCCCTAAAGGCAGCATCGATCTGCTCGGGCGTCACGCCCAGGCGATAGGCAACCGCGGCGGCCTTAACGGCATTTGGAACGGACTGCACGCCGGGGATGGCAAGCATGGTATCGATCGTCTCACCCTGGCCAAAATCGAGCGTAAAGACCGGACGGCCCTCGTCATCAACACGAATGTCGCGGGCACGGACCTCATCGTCGTCCGAGACGCCGGCCAGCATCACGTCGATACCAGCAGGCTGGGCGAACGTATCGCGAATGAACGGCGTAAAGTCGTCCTCGCCGCCCAAAACCAGCAGCGGCAAGAAGTCGCCGGCGGCGCACATGCCCTGGACAATCTCGGCCTTAGCGCGGGCGATGTTCTCGCGGCTGCCCAAAATGCCGATGTGAGAGGTACCAATCTTGCTCACGATGGCAAGGTTGGGATTGGCGGACTGGGACAGGCGCTCAATCTCGTGGAAATGGTTCATGCCCATCTCGAGCACCAGGACCTCGGTATCGGCCGGAGCGGAAAGCACCGTGAGCGGCATGCCGATCAGGTTATTGAAATTGCCCTTGGTGGCCCAGACACGATAGCGCTTGGCGAGCACAGCGGCGAGCACGTCCTTGGTCGTCGTCTTGCCGATGGAACCGGTAATGCCAACGACCAGGCAGCCAAGCTCCAGGCGATACGCGTGCGCCAAACGCAGCAGAAACTCCTCGGGATCATCGGTCAGCAGGATGGCGCATCCTTTGTCCTGCGCCAGCGAGACCAGCTCGGCCTCGGGCTCACGCGTCATCACGACGGCGCCGGCACCCGACTGGACGGCACGGGAAGCAAAATCATTGCCGTCGACGTTTTCACCGGGAAAGGCGACGAAAATCGTCCCTTCCTCGACCTGGCGCGAGTCGATAACGCACCCGCGGCATACCCGATCGGCTTCTCCCGTCACGGTTCGGGCCCCTGTTGCGGCCGCGAGGTTGTTGACGGCGATCTCTATCATTGCAGCTCCCCTGTAAACCTAATAATGCTATCGGCGTATTGTATCCCAGCGCCGCGCATGCGTGGTGCAGGGCATGTGAACACCCCTCATATGGGACAACAAACCACGCCCCAAAGATTGTAACCCCCTACCTCGTGCGCGGGATACCCAGCACGTCGAGCGCGTTGGCCATAATGGACTGGAACGGCACCGCAGCGGCATCTGAGCCGCTCGGCGTTCCGTCGAGCGTGATATAGCACAGCACCTTGGGCGATTGTGCCGGTGCAAAGCCCATAAAGGACGACATGTAGTTCTCCTTGAGGTAGCCGCCGTTCTCGTCGGCACGTTCGGCCGTACCGGTCTTACCCGCCACGTCATAGCCATCGACCGCACCGCCAACGCCCGTGCCTTCGGACACGACCGTCTGCATGCACGATGTCACCTGGGCGGCAGCGTCCTCCGAAATCGCACGCTCGCCTTCGCCCCAGTCCTTCTCATCACCCTTGCTGGACTTATAGAAGTGCGGAGTCATCATCACGCCGCCGTTCGCTATGCCGCCCACGGCACGTGCGACCTCAATCGGCGAGACGGACAGCGCCTGGCCAAAGCTCATCGAGCCCAGCGTGGCGCCGTCGTACTGGTCGCGCTCCTTGACGATGCCCAGGCTCTCACCCGGAAAATCGACACCGGAGCTATGACCGATACCCCACTTGTCCACATAGGTGGCAAAATCATCGGCACCGATCTTGCGTCCCACCAGGACAAAGCCCACATTGGACGAACGGCGCATCATCTCGCGCACGTCCATGGTCATGGTGTAGTCGCGCTTATCGGCGTCGGTAACGGTGTCGTCGCCGACCTTAATGCTCGCCGGTACCTCAAACGACGTGCTCGAACGCACGGCGCCCAAGTCGAAGCCGGCACCGGCCACGAGCGTCTTAAAGACCGAGCCGGGCTCGTAGGCATCGGTAACCAGACGCAAGTTCAT
The DNA here is from genome assembly GCA_900552755.1 of uncultured Collinsella sp. Taxonomy (GTDB): domain Bacteria; phylum Actinomycetota; class Coriobacteriia; order Coriobacteriales; family Coriobacteriaceae; genus Collinsella. Next base: position 987 of record USAY01000006.1, on the reverse strand, counting down.
GTCCTCGGTCTTGGCGTTTTCCAGATCGGTCTGGTCATATGTCGGATACGAGCATGCCGCCAGAATCTCGCCCGTCGTGGGATCGGTGACCAGGGCCGAGCCATTCTTGGCCTTGGTCTTTTCGACCGCCTCGGCCAGGGCGTCCTCGGCGGCACGCTGGATATTGACATCGAGCGTCGTCACGATGTCCACGCCGTCAACCGCCGCCACCTTTTTATAGGCGCCGCCCGCGATATAGCTACCGTCCCTCGCCCGCTCGCGCACTAGCGAACCGTTGGTTCCGGTCAAAAGCTTGTTGTACTGTTTTTCGAGGCCCGTCAGACCGTCGTTGTCCACGTTTACCACGCCAAGCACCTGCGATGCCAGATTGCCGTAGGGGTATACGCGCTTCATGGCCTGCTCAAAGAGCACGCCTGGCAGGTTCTTCTTCTCCAGCGCCGCGACATCATCCTCGTCCACCTGACGTTTGATATACACCCAGGTGCCATCCGACTCAACGAGCTCGCGACAGGTCTTTTTATCGATGCCCGTGGCTTTGACCAGCGCCGACACCGTCTTGTCAACGTCCTCGATAAGCTGAGGATTCACGGCGATGTTGCGGCATTCGACCGACGACGTCAGCACGTTGCCGTTACGGTCGTAGATGGTACCGCGCTTGGCATACAGCGTCTGCGCAAGCAAGCGACGTGCATCGGCGCGGTCGCGCAACTTATCGGCTTCCACGATTTGATAGTCGGCAAGGCGAAGGACGCCCAAACCCAAGCCAAGCCCGATAAAGCCCATGACGGCTTTGCGACGGGGCAGCGGCGTGCCCGTGAGCCATTCGGTCGACGAGCTCTTGCGCGGTCTGGTGTTATGCATTTGAGGGCCACTCGAGCCACGGAGACGCGACGCAGGGTCGTTGCCATAGGACGGCCTCGCGTTGTAAGATGGCCGACCCGTTCCTTGATAACCAGAACGTCCCCGCGATGAGGGACGTCCAGAACC
>USAY01000005.1 GCA_900552755.1 uncultured Collinsella sp. | reverse complement strand
TGCTGTGCGCCTTCGTCTTCTCGCTTCACATCCTCGTCATCTCGCACTTCGTCACGAAGGTCAACGGCGTCGAGCTCGCCTGCGGACAGTTCGTCTGCGGCTCGATCATCGCCTCGGCGGCCGTGCTGATCGCGGAGTCCCCGACCATTGAAGGCCTTCAGGGGGCGCTCCTTCCCATCCTCTGGGCGGGCATCATGTCCAACGGCATCGCCTACACGCTGCAGATCGTGGGCCAGCGCGGCATGAACGAGACGGTCGCGAGCCTCATCATGAGCCTCGAGAGCGCCATCGCCGTGATCGCGGGCTGGCTGCTGCTCGGCGAAGTGCTCTCCCAGAGGGAGCTCTTCGGCTGCGTGCTGATGGCGGGCGCCGTCGTACTCGCGCAGCTTCCTGCGCCCAAGTCCCGCCGTTCCGGGAAGGACTGAGGACCAGCGGGGGCGCTCAGACGCCCCACCAGAGGCGGGCTGCGGGCGGCACCGCCTTGAGCACGAAGGTCCTGCCCGAACGCTCGAGCAGACCGCTTGAGACCATCCTGCCCACGGCTCGGCTCGTCATGGCGCGCTCGGCGTGCACGAGGCTCGCGATGTCGGAGACGGGAATGTCCCACGGCAGCGCGGCGGGCAGCTGCGCCTCGGTGATGCCTGCGGCGCGAAAGAGCACCGCAACGGCGATCTCGACGCGGTCGTCGACGGAGCAGAGGTCGTTGACGAGAACGCCCTCAACCTGACACTCGGACTTGGCGATGCAGTTGAGAAGCATGGCGCGCTCGCGTTCGGGATTCTCCGAGACCCAGCGGGCGTAGAGCTCGAGGGGGACGGCGAAGCCGCTCACGTCGGTGACGGCCGTGGCCATGAGAGTCATGGCAGCCTTGCCGTGACCGATGGCGCGCACGCTGCCGAGCAGTCCGCGGAACCGGAGGCAACGCCCGCACCGGCTCACTTTGCCGAGCCCGTCGCCGAGGCGATTAACGAGAGCGCTGCCGTGTTTGCAGCCCCCGAGCCTGCCGCGCCGGTATTCCCCGTCGCCCCGGCAAGCGAGGCGGCACCCGCATCCGCAACGCCTGCCGAAGTCGAGCAGCCCGTTGCCGCGCCCGCCACAGCTCCCGAGCCCTCCGCTCAACCCCAGAGCACGCCCGCGCCGTCGCACTTTGCGACGCCCGAGCCGACGGCTGTCGAGCCGCAGCAGGACGGCAATCCCGCCGACCGCGTAACCGAAGATCTCAACCTTCCGGACGTCTCCGACGTCGAGTCGGGCAACGATGCTGACACCGTCTCCCCCGGCGACACCGCCGAGATCGATGTCGCGGCCGTGGAGGCAAAGCTCAAAGATCCCGGCTCGACCATGAGCTTTGAGCCGCTGACCGACGAGCGCATCGAGACCGACTCGACCTACGACGCCGGCACCACCACGCAGCTTATGTGGGGCGCCCGCTCCGACGTCGGATGCGTACGCCCGCACAATGAGGACTCCTATCTGGTGCAGTCGCCGCTCTTTTGCGTGTGCGACGGCATGGGAGGACACGCCGCCGGCGAGGTGGCATCCTCCATCGCCGTCGAGACCATCGCCAAGACGGCGCCGCAGTCCGCCGACGCTGCGCGCCTGGCCGCAGCCGTTGAGGCCGCCAACGCCGCCGTGATCGAGGCCGCCCTCAACGGCCTGGGCAAACCCGGCATGGGGTGCACGGCCACCTGTGCCTACATCGAAAACGACACGCTCGCCATCGCCCACGTGGGCGACTCGCGCGCCTACCTGCTCCACGAGGGTACGCTCATCCGCGTGACCCGCGACCACTCCTACGTGGAGGAGCTCGTGGATGCCGGCGAGATTACGGCCGACGAGGCCCGCGTCCACCCCAACCGCTCGGTCATCACCCGCGCGCTGGGCTCGGATCCCGCCATGTATGCCGACCACTTTACCCTGCACATCGAGGAAGGCGACCGCCTGATTCTGTGCTCCGACGGTCTTTCGAGCATGATTCCCGATAGCGATATCGAGAACATCGCCACGCAGTCTTCGAGCGCACAGATCTGTGTCGACAACTTGGTGGACGCGGCGCTCGCCGCCGGCGGCCACGACAACGTGACCGTGGTGGTCGTCGATCTGGTCGACGACGGCGTCATGCGCGAGGCAAAACGCGTCCGACGCCGCAATGTCACCATCGCCTCCATCTTGGCCCTTGTCTTTGTGCTGGTAGCAGGCATCTGGGCATACACGGGCGTCACCGGCTCCTATTACTTGGGAACCTACCACGGCAATGTCGCCGTCTGGCGCGGCCTACCCGGCAAGACGCTCGGGGTCGAGCTCCACTGGCTCGAGAGCGAAACCAGCATCAAGCTGTCCGACCTGCCCGAAGACACGCAAAACCGCCTGAAGGCAGGCATTCCACAAACGAGCGTCGACGATGCGCAGGACACCATTTCCAAGTACCGCCATCAGATTGACGAGGAGCAGACCCGTCAGGTGATTGACGCGCAAACGATTCGCGACAACACCGATCAGGAATCCACATCCGAGTCAGATTCCGAGAAAACCGCCGAACAGTCAGCCGAGGCCGAAGCCTCCGATAAGAATTAGAAAGGGAGTGCCGCTTATGAGTCGCCGCAACACCGAACTGCTCTTGCTCATCGCCTCGGCGTTCCCCGTCATCCTGCTCTATGCGATGTACGTGCTCACCGCGGGTGCCACGGTTTCCTTTGAGACGCTCGCCGTGCCGATCGGCCTGTTCGCCGCCTTCGCCGCGGCGCATATCGCCGTGCGCATCCTGGCGCCCGGCGCCGACCCCGCCATCCTGCCCATCGTCTTTGTGCTCTCGGGCATCGGCATCACATTCGTGACGCGCCTGGCCCCCGACCTCGCCATCTCGCAGCTCATCATCTTGTTTGTCTCGGTGGCGCTCATGGTGGGAACGCTCGCACTGGTTAAGAACCTCGACGTGGTCATGCGCTACAAGTACACCTTTGGCATTATCGGCATCATCCTGCTGATGCTGCCGATCTTTATCGGCACCACGATCTCGGGCTCCAAGCTGTGGATTCGCATCGCGGGCTTCACCATCCAGCCTGGCGAGTTCGCCAAGGTCTTCATCGTCTTGTTCCTGGCAGGCTATCTGGCCGAGAACCGCGAGCTGCTCTCCATCTCCAACCGCAAGATCCTGGGCCTCAAGATTCCGCGCTTCCGCCTGCTGCTGCCGCTGTTTGCCGTGTGGGGCGTGTGCCTGCTCATCGTCGTCTTCGAACGCGACCTGGGCTCGGCCGTCCTGTTCTACACCATCTTTTTGCTGATGCTCTATGTTGCCACGGGACGTTTTTCGTACGTCATCATCGGCCTTGCGCTGCTGGCCGTTGGAGCCGTGGGCGCCTACAAGTTCCTGTCGCACGTGCAGGTGCGCTTTCAGGTCTGGGTCGATCCGTTTAAGGACGCCCAGGGCCAGGGCTACCAGATCGTACAGTCACTTTACTCGCTGGCTGACGGTGGCCTGGTTGGCGTCGGCATCGGCAACGGCATGGCAAACAACATCCCCGTCGTCGAGTCCGACTTTATCTTCTCGGCCATCGGCGAGGAAATGGGCCTTTTGGGCGGCGGCGCCGTGCTCATCCTGTTTATGCTTTTTGCCGTGCGTGGCCTCACCACGGCCGCCCGCGCCAAGTCCGACCTTGCCGCCTTTAGCGCGACCGGCCTTACGGCGGCCATCAGCTTCCAGGCATTCTTAATCGTTGGCGGCGTAACCCGCCTGATCCCGCTGACTGGCGTCACCCTGCCCTTTATGAGCCAGGGCGGCTCCTCGCTGCTGGCGAGCTTTATCATCGTCGCGCTGCTGCTGCGCGCCGGCGACGAGGCAACCGGACGCGAAGCCGAGCTCACCGGCACCGGCACCATGGCCGCCATCACCGATGACCAGGTCGCATCCGCCGCTGCCCCGACCGGTACGCGTTTTGCCAACGCACCTTCTTACGGCAACGGCAGCCACTCCGCGGGTTCTCGCATGCGTCGTCGCCTGCTCGACACGCCTGAGTCCGGCGTGCTCGGCCGCGTGGCGCTTGCCAACCGTCTGACTCGTGCCGTGTTTACCTTTACGGCGCTGTTCGCCATCCTTATCGGCAACCTCACCTATGTCCAGGTCATCAAGGCCAAGGACTATCAGGACATGCCGACCAACAACCACACCATCGCCCGCTCCAAGTACATCCAGCGTGGCTCCATCATCACGTCCGACGGCGTGACGCTAGCCGAGTCGTTGCAGCAGGAGGACGGCACCTACGCCCGTTCCTACCCCAACGGCAACATGGCCGCGCACGTGGTGGGCTACGTGAGCCAGCAATACGGCACCGCCGGCATCGAGAGCGTCATGAACGATACGCTCACCGGCTCCAAGGATTACTCCAGCTGGAACAACGCCATCGCGTCGCTCGCGGGGCAGACCCAGCCGGGCAATACCGCCAAGCTCACCATCGACTCGCGCATCCAGACGGCTGCCGAGCAGGCGCTCAAGGGCTTTAAGGGCGCTGTGGTGGTCATGGATCCGCGCACCGGTGCGGTCCTTGCGTGCGCGAGCTCGCCCACCTACGACAACACCAACATCGATGCGCTGCTCCAGTCGGGCGGCGGCGAGGACGGCTCCATGTACGACCGCGCCATGGACGCGCTGTACACCCCGGGCTCGACCTTTAAGGTCGTCACGCTCTCCGCGGCGCTCGAAACCGGCACCGCCAGCCTTACCAGCACGTACCAGGCGCCCGGCTCCATGGATATTGGCAACGCGCCGGTCACCAACGATGCCAACGAGAGCTACGGCACCATCAGCCTGCAGCAGGCCTTCGCCGTGTCGTCCAACGTCGTCTTTGGCCAGGTGGCCAACGAGGTCGGCGCCAACTCACTCGTCCAGTTTGCCAACGCCTTTGGCTATGGGCAAAAGCTCGGCCAGGATCTGACCTCCGCGGCTTCCATCATGGCCGACCCGTCGCTTATGACCGAATGGGAGACCGCTTGGGCAGGCGCCGGACAGCCCGTCGGCATGGACCACACGCCTGGCCCGCAGACCACCGTTATGCAGAATTGCGTGATCGCTGCGGCTATCGCCAACAGCGGCGTGGTCATGGACCCGTTCTTTGTGTCCCAGATACTCGCCCCGGACGGAACCGTGGTTAAGACCACGCAGTCCCGCTCGCTGGGCCAGGCTGTCAGCTCTGCCACGGCCGACCAGGTCAAGCAGGCCATGCTCGCCGTCGTCCAGTCCGGTACCGGCACCGATGCCCAGATTCCGGGCGTCAAGGTTGCCGGCAAGACCGGTTCGGCCGAGACCGGCGGCACCAACGTCAACTCTATGTTTGTTGGCTTTGCACCTTACGATTCACCCACGGTTGCCATCTCGGTGGCCCTGGAGGATTACGACAAACACGACGTCGAGGCGGCCAAGATTGCCGGCATCGTCCTGACCGCGGCGCTCGCCGCACAGGGAGCGTGATGCCCATGATCAAAGCTGATACTTATGGCGCGCCGCGGCCGATGAGCTAGCGGCAACGCTCCACACGGCCCCAGCGGCCACACATTTGGTACTACACACATCGTTGAGCGAATAGTTATGTTAGGAGCAGGAATGGAACAGAGGGTCCTCGGGGGAAGATACCTCCTCAAGGATAAGGTGGGAACGGGCGGTATGGCGACCGTCTTCCGTGCACAGGATCAGGTCCTCGACCGCACGGTTGCCGTCAAGATCATGCTGCCGCAGTATGCCGGCGACGCCACCTTCGCCGCCCGCTTTAAGCAGGAGGCCCAGGCAGCGGCCGGCCTGTCCTCCCCCTATATCGTGGGCGTCTACGACTGGGGCAAGGACGGCGACACCTATTACATCGTCATGGAGTACCTGCGCGGTACCGACCTTAAGAGCGGCATCAAGAGCCACGGCGCCCTCGATCCCAAGAAGGTCGCGCAGATCGGCTCGCAGATCAGCTCCGCGCTTTCGGTCGCACACAAGCACGAGATCATCCACCGCGACATTAAGCCGCAAAACATCATGGTGCTGCCCGACGGCAACATCAAGGTCATGGATTTTGGCATCGCACGCGCCAAGAACAGCCACCTCACGCAGGATAACAACGTGCTGGGCACCGCCCACTATGTAAGCCCCGAACAGACCCGCGGCCAGGACCTCGGCCCCACCTCGGATATCTACTCGCTGGGTGTCGTCATGTACGAGTGCGCCACCGGCCGCGTACCCTTTGACGGCGACGACGCCATCTCGGTCGCACTCAAGCAGGTCAACGAGTTGCCTATTCCGCCGAGCCAGATCAACTCCGGTGTCGACGCCGACCTTGAGCGCATCATCCTCAAGTGCATGGAGAAGGACCCGGCAAACCGCTTCCAGACCGCCGACGAGCTGCGTCAGGTGCTCAACAGCTACCTGTCGGGCCGTGCCGTCAACGTCTCGGAGCCCACGCGCATCATCGGCGCCCCCGGTGAGCTGGGCGCTACCAAGACCCGTGAGCTGTCTGACTCCACGCGCGCTATGGTTCGCCCCGTATCGGGCGTAAGCGGACAGACCAACCCCCGCAGCGCCGTCTCGGGTTCCACCGGTTCCTACGAGGTCGATCAGCCCAAGTCCAACAAGAACAAGATTATCGCCGCCGTAGTCGCCGCAATCGCCGTGGTTGGCGTTGTGGTGGCCTTTGCCACAGGACTCTTTGGCGGCGAGCAGGTCACCGTGCCCGATGTGCTGGGCAAGGACCAGCAGACTGCCGTCGAGCTGATCAAGGAAGCCGGCCTCGAGGTCGGCACCATCGACCAAAGCTACAACGACGATGTCGACGAGGGCAAGGTCGCCGAGCAGACGCCCAACGGCAACACCAAGAAGACCAAGGGCACCAAGGTGAACCTGGTAATCTCCAAGGGCCCCAAGCCCTCCGAAAAGGTTGAGGTTCCCAAACTTGTCGGCCTGACCAAGGACCAAGCAGAAGCCGCACTGGCAAGCGTTGGCCTGAAGGGCAACGCCTCCGAGGAGGCCAACGAGGCTGATGAGGGCCAGGTCTTTGAGCAGGGCACCGAAGCCGGTAAGGAAGTCGCGAAGGGCACGACCATCTCGTACAAGGTCTCGAGCGGCCCGGATACCACGTCCGTCCCCGACCTGACCGACATGACCGAGGCCCAGGCGCGCAACGCCCTCGATATGGCAGGCTTTGGCGTCGACGTTAGCTACCAGGAGAACGACTCGGTTACCGAGGGCACCGTGATCAGCTGGAACCCCAGCGGCAAGCAGAAGCCCGGCGCCACGATTACCGTCGTCATTGCCAAGAAGTCCGGCAAGGCCGCCGTCCCGGGCAACCTGTACGGTAAGAGCATTTCCGCCGCCGTCACCGCACTCAACAACGCCGGTTTCTATAACATTGGCTTCTGTGACCAGAACGGCAATCCCGTGAGCGGTAACGAGGATGCCACCGTTACGGGCGTCTCCCCCACCGGCAAACAGTCCACCGACAGCACGATCACGCTGACGGTCGCACTTTCTGGCTCCACCTCGGGTGACGATTCCGGCACGACGACTAACTAGTCGACAACCCATCACCTGCAGCGGCTATGGCCGCAAACATATTCGCTCAGAAGCGCCCGCTTGCTCCCCGGCAAGCGGGCGCTTTGTTTATCGACAGGCCAGGGCTCCATAGCAACACAAAGAGGCCCGCAAAAACAAGCCTCCCAGGTGACAACAGAATATGTAATGCAGTAATTACTAGCCGCAGAACTTCACCATGGTCTCGACCATGGACTCTTGCCTATAGACAAAATGTCCAGAAGCAAGGAGATGAAAGAGTAAGGACAACGCCCTCTAAAAGAAGGCCGTATATGAAGATTGCATATCCCTTTTGCCTTCATATACTCAAGAAGCACCCCTCGAAGCGCTCCTGAGAGGCCCCCTTGGATGCAACCCAGGGGATCCAGATTCTGGTAGACATCGGCACAGCAAAATCCTGCCGCGCAGGCACGAACGGACATCTTGACTCCCAACGCAATGCGGGGCGCCCCAAGACACCCCGCCACGACAAAAAACTAGTTCTCGTAGACCAGCGGGTGGCCCCAACTGCCCTCGATCTTGCAGGTCTGCGCCGCAAAACCGGCAGCGAAGTCCAAGCTCTCGCGAATTGCGGCCTCGCCGCACTCGCCGGCCTTCTTCTTGGAAAGATAGGTGACCAAAAACGCCGTCAGCAGTGAATCGCCGGCCGCCATAGCGTCTTTGAGCTCCTCGGGCGCCACGGGCTTGATGCCCTGCTCGTAGAAGTTTTCGCCGTCATAGGCGACGGAACCCTTGCTCCCGCGCGACGCGCATACGATTTGAGGGCCAAGGGCCTTCACCCACTCGAGCTTCGCCTTGATATCCTCCAGGGAAGCGTCGCCCATGGACATAAAGGCGTACGTCACAAATGGCGCAATCTGCTCGAAGTACTCGTCGGTGGAGTCATCGGAGAAGTCGAAGCTGATAGGCACACCGGCAGCCTTGATCTTGGGGAGCTCGCGCTCGGTGAAGCAGTAGTTGCCGCTGTGCACCAAATCGAAGCCGCTGACGTACTCGGCGGCGAAGCGGTCTATCACGTAGCGCATGTCGCCACGTATGCCGCCTTCATTGGAGCCCAGGAAGATACGGTCCCCGGTCTTGTCAACGGTCACGCGAGCGGCGCCGTTGACGCCCAGGACCTGCTGGCAGCGAAGAAGCTCGACGCCCTCGTCCTCAAGCGATGCTATAACGTGCTCGGCCTCCTCATCTGATCCGAAGATTCCCATGTAGGCGCTGCGATCGACACCGAGCTTCTTGGCGAAGACGGCGAAGTTGACTGCGTTGCCGCCGGGATACATAGTCTTGATATGCTCGTACTTATCGACAACGTTGTCTCCAAAGCCGAGCACGCTTATAGGATAGGCTGCCATGGTTATCTCCATTCAGGTAAACCGCCGTGGCTACGGCGAGCAGAAGAGGCGCGAGGATTCGCACGTCTCAACGCGCTTCGCGCCCCGTTCTAAAATCGCTAGTACTTCTCGATGCCCATGTAACGACGCACGTCCGGGTGATGGTCGAACACCTTGCCGCGAGCGGAGCGCAGCTCACAGTTCATCGCGTAGAACAGGATTGGATCAAGGAACGCGCGAACGCTTGCCGGTACTTGGTCCATGCCGTACTCCATGGCGTCGAGCACCATAAGAGTGTCGGTATGGGTCTCGAGGAATGCGAGGGCGCGCTCATCCATGGCTCGGCACTCACTGGAAGACATCTGCAGGAAGTAGAAGACTCCGGGCTCGGTCACCTCGAAGGGGCCGTGGAAGTACTCGCCGGAGTGGATATAGGCGCAGCTCTGCCACTGCATCTCCATAAGCGAGCAGATAGCGAAGCCATAGGTCTGGCTAAACACGGGACCGGATCCCAAGATATACAGGAACTTGTGGTCCTGGCACAGGGCAGCGAAACGGTCGCAAAGTTCGGCGTTGACCTTCTCGCGAGCCGCAGGCAGGATCCGGTCCATCTTGGCGATGCCTTCGTACATATCGGCAAGGTCAGCATAACCTTCCTGCTGATCCAAGAGCTCGGCAGCGAGAGCCAAAGAGATGCCGGCGGGTACCTCCGCCTGCGGAACTCCCTCGCCCCACGGATATACCCAGCACGTCCACTCACCGTTATCGATGCCGGAGCCGGCGTTGTCGGTCTGTGCGATAACGGTTGCGCCCGCCGCCTTGGCGATCGAGCACGCATCGATTACCTCGGGAGTGTTGCCGGAGTGGCTGCAAGCGATAACAAGGGACTTTTCGCCCAGGCGCTTGGGACGCATGATATCGAACTCGCGGGCGGTATACGCCTCACTGGCAAACGTAGTCGCCTCGCGCTTAAGCAGCTCATGGGCGGGCAGCAGGTCGATGAGGGAGCCGCCGCAGGCAACCCAGAAGACGCTATCGAAACCGCCCTTTTCGGCGATTGCGTCGGCGATGAGATCATGTGCGTTCATTGTTATTCTTCCTTTCGATACGGCGGACGAATCCGCCAACGTTTACTGCAAGTCTTCTCGTCAAGCGTGTTGACTGCCCCACGCGAATGGGAGCTACGCGCTAGTCGACAAAATACCTCTCGAAGGCGTCCATGTTGCGCCGGTCCGCTGCTGCGGGATCATCGAAATACCTTCCATCGGTGATCTCCTGGCCAAGATAGCCCTCGAACCCATGCGCGTTGAGGACACGCACGAAATCGTCCATGCTGTGCTTTCCATCGCCCCAAACCAGATGGCCGTATGGGTCGCCATCAATGAAGTGCATGTTCCTTATGGCACCATCGCCAAACTCGGCAAACCACTCTTCAAGGCTCTCGCCGGCGACTCCCATAGCAGTAGTGTCCACCATTGGAGTAAGGTGCGGGTTGGCTACTTGGTCAAGCATGCGCCTGGCATCCGCGAGTGTAACCACCAAGTTGCTCTCTTCCGGCCTCAGGCTCTCCATGCAGAGGGTCACGCCGTGCTCTCCGGCATAGTCCGCAAGAATCGCCAAGTGCTCGGCAGAGCGCTTCCAAGCTTCCTCGCGGTCCTCGTCCCAATCGCCCCAACCGGAGTTGATGGACATATACGGGGCGCCGAGCACCTCGGCGAGCTCGATGCCGTGCTTGAAGTAAGCGAGGCTCCGCTGCGCGTGGAGGGGCTTTCTGGCAGCGTACTGCCACGGATACACCACGTTCTCCGGGCACAGGGAGCTCCCGGAGAGTCCGCGGGACTCGATCTTGCGGCGAAGCTTGTCGGCCTCGAAATACCCCGTGTGGTCCAGCGTCACGTGCGGCTCGGCCGCCCAAAGCTCGATGGTTTTGAAGCCAAGGCGCTGCTGAACATCAAGGAAATAATCGAGCGACCACATGATGTAGTGAATGTTCATGCCGGCGACCTGCTCGCGACGCAGACGGGGTGTGGAAGCGCTTAAATCCATGCTGGGCACCTCCTACATCGGCAGTAGGCCGGAGATCACAGTCGCGACCAATCCGAACAGAACCATGAAGATAAAGAACTTCCAGATGGTCTTCCACCATTGCCCGAAGGAGATCTTCGCCACGGCAAGACCCGCGACGGTCATGCCCGCAACGGGGCTGATGGTGTTGACGGTCTGGTTCGCGAACTGCAGAGCGGTGACGGCAGCCCCGGGATTGAGGCCCATAAGCTCGGTCAGCGGGCCCATGACGGGCATGGTGAGTGCAGCGAGGCCGGAGCTGGAAGGAACCAGCAGCGAAAGCAGGCCGAGGACGATGTACATGAAGGTGGTATAGATGAAGGACGGAGCGCCCGCAAGGAGTCCGACGAGCCAGTTAAGAATAGAGTCGATGATCATTCCGCCCTCTGCGACGACCAGGATGCCGCGGGCGATGCCGATGATGCAGGCTGCGTAGGCGAAGTCGGCGATTCCGCGGACGAACTCCTCCGCAATGGTCTTCTCGTCCAGGCCGCCGAGTATGCCGGCAAGAAGGCCCATGGCCAGGAACACCATGGAGATCTCGTCCATATACCAGCCCTGGGTAACGAGGCCCCACACGATAACGCCCATGCCGACCGCGAAATCAATGAGGACGAGCTTGTGGCGAAGCGTGAACTCCTCTTCGATAGAGGCATCGGTGACAGAGAACTCGATGCGCTTCTGCTTATCGTCCTCATAGGTGATGGAGGACTTGGGATCGAGCTTGACGCGGCGCGCGTAGCGCATGGCCCAGAAAATGCCCGCGGCGGTGAAGATGACCCACAGGATGGCGCGGAGCCAAAGCTGGGGATTTCCCTCGATGCCGATAACGCCCTGGGCGATCAGCACGTTGAAAGGATCAATAGTGGATGCGCAGTAACCAAGGTTGGGGCCGAGGAAGCAGATGATGAACGCGGTCATGGAGTCATACCCGATGCTCAGCATGATGGGGATGAAGATCGCGTAGAACGGCAGCGCCTCCTCGGACATGCCGAACGTGGTGCCGCAGATCGAGAGCAGGATCATGGAGATGGGGATGATCAAGATGTCCTTGTTCTTCAGCTTCTTGATCACGCGGCTCATGCCGGCGTTTAGGGCGTTGGTCTTGGTGACGATGGCGAACGATCCGCCGATCAGCAGGACGAACGCGACGACATCGGCCGCAGCCTGAATGCCCTTGGCGGGAGCCTGCAGGACGGCATCGATGCCCTGTCGCAGATCGACGGTCTCCCCCGTCTCCGAATCGGTGTAGACCTTGTCGACCTCTTGGTACGTTCCGGCTACGGCGACTTCTCGCTCGCCCGCGGCCGTCTGAATGGTCTGGCGGTCGAACTGACCCGATGGGACGATCCATGTGAGCACCGCGAAGAACACGATCAGCATGAACGCGATGGTGTACACATGGGGAAGCTGGAGATGGAATCTGCGCTTGGGCTTCTCCTGTTTGGCATCCGGCATTCTTAACCTCCTGCCAGAGCAACGATGCTTGCCAAAAATCCTTCACGTATAGGCAAACATCTTAGGTTGTTCTATGTATAACCTGCATGAAGGCGTCGGTCAAGAAACATATTAGGTTGTTCTATAAGTGGTAACTTTTACGCGCTAAACGGACCTGCCGCGGCAATACGAGAACAGCGCTGTGTGAGACAGAGCCGCTAGATATCGAAGCTGTAGCGCGAACCCACGTAGTACTGTCTGCCATAGCAGAAGCGCTCTCCGTTGGAATCGAGAAAGCCCGCGTTCATGAAGAACAGCGGCTCCCCTACTGGGACCTTGAGCTCGCGGGCGGCATCAATTCCCGCACGGGCGATCTCCAGCCTGCAGGGATCGGACGAGCAGGGATACCTACCCGTACGCTCCCCCACGGCCTCGAATATCGAACAATTGGAGAGACCGATATCTTTGAGAAATTCGAATCCATCGACAGGATAGTAGTTGTTCTCGAACAGGACCGGCACGCCGTCTGCGGTACGCACGCGTGAGACCAAGATGAGGTCAGAGCCTTCATCCAAGCCAAAGAAAGAAGCGAGGTCGCGATCGGCGGCAACGGTCTTGCGGGCAACGACGCGAGCGCCCGCCTTCATGCCGTTTTCAGCGCATGCTTGGGTAAAACTCTGAACATCGTCCTTCTGATGCACCTTGCGAATTATCTTTGTCGCGGTCACAAACGTACCACGCCCCTGCCACTTGGTGAGATACCCCTCGCCCACAAGCTCCTCTATTGCGCGGCGAACCGTGACCCTTCCCACGCCGTACATCTTAGAAAGCTCAAGTTCCGTTGGAATCTGCGAGTCAACGGGATATGTCCCCTGTTCGATATCGCTCTTAAGCAAATCGAGCACCTGTTGATACAGCGGGGCGGAAGAGCCCCCATCCAGATGCGCATCCACAAAAACTCTCCCTTTAAGGCGTTCGCGATCTCAACGACTCCATTCTACCGCACACGGAAAAATGAGGTTAAACACATAGGGGCCCTGCATGTTTGAGCGTATCGGGAATCTGGTCGCTGATTTCGTCCGCATTTGCTTGCGAAAAACCAAAACGCTCCTCGCGCTTGGCGAACACGGTGAGGCCCGCCGCCTTGCACGCAGCGATCGATGATGCTCGTGTGATGTTGGCTTCCTTCCTTTGCTTGCGAGGCGCGTCACTCGTCCTGCTGAGCCGCGGGCCCATCGTTCGGCGTGGCCTGCCTGCGCGGGGCATGCCGGGAATTGATGTAGTCGTATGCGTAGGCGATCTCCGTGACGGGGACCTCCACGTGGTAATGGGCGGAAATGTCAGAGAAGCTCGTGCGGAATGCCTCGACGAAATCGTTGTGTTCATTGGCGAAGCGCTGCTCGTCTGCGTAGTTCTCGATGGGGCTTCTGGTCACGAGGCGCTCCACGAGACAACACAGGTGCACGTAGAGCCCCATGCTCACACGAGCGCCAATCACGTCTCCGGTGAGCTGCTGGAGCCGCTCTGCGGCACTCTCGATTTCGCCGAAGAGCTTGTTGGGGTTAAGGATTGTGATGGACTCGACCACGTTCCTGAGGGTCATGTTCTTGACGAGATTCTGGTGGAACGTGCGCAAGCTGTCAGCGTCGAGCAAGCGTGCGAAGGCGCGGTCTATCTGGGCCGTTCCTTCGCCGGCGATGAGTTCCTCGAGCGAAATGAACGGGACTCCGTCGGCGTGCGGATTGTCCGTGCCGATGACCGAGCGCACGTTGTACTGGGAGAAGGCGGCATCCTCAGATCCGTTATTGGCGAGCTGCCGCCAGTCAACGGCGACAAGCCGCGCGGGGGACTCGCCAGGCAGGCTCTGCGCCACGAGATCGCGGATCCGCGCAGCTGCGTCAAGTCCGCCTTCGGAGCAGAAGACAATCGCGTCCGGTCGGGCGTTGCGCGCCACGATGTGATAATTACAGGTGCAAGCTGCCGCAGCATCGTCGAGAACCTCTCGCACGGAGCGACCCGCGATAAGTCCGGCGCCAACCTCCACCGCAAGGCCGGTAGAGGCGTTGTTTATGATGCCGAGCGTCATGCCGGAGGTGGATTCCAGACTCTTATAAATATCCTGGAGCGATCCCATGTCCACGAGGATGACGACCTCGTCTGCGTAGGAGAAGCGGTCGATGATTTGCTGAAGAGGAACAGCGACGTCCGTAACCTTCTGGTCGTAGGGCATGTCGATGGCCTCGAAGACCCTCGTGTCAAGAATCCGATTGGCGGCGTCGGCGATGCTCGTGGCGGTCGAGTAGCCATGACTGAGGACGATACCGACGCTCCGACGACGCTTAGACGGGTCGAGTGCGAGTGCCGCATGCGCAAGGACGAGCAGACACGTGAGATCGTCGAGTGCGATGCCGAGCGTGGCCTTGAGTTCATCAGCGATGCAGGCGCAGACAGTAACGGCAAAGCGGTTGCGCTGGGCCACGACGCCGCGCATGCCGGAAAGCTCGCTTGCATGGGAGCTCTTCCAACGCGAGAGGTTTGCGGGCGGCCACAGCTGGAGGCAGATGCCCTGGGCGATTAGATGCGAGCTCTTTCGGGACAAATCGATCGAGTAGAGTTCGTTCACGGAAGTGACGACGCTGTCGGCGATCTGCTCGTATGCGTCGGACTTCGAGCGGCCCGGGTTTTGCCCGAACGCCAAGTAGTCCTCAAGGTCGCGGGCTCGCTCCACCAGCTGAGCGCTGCACGCGCTCCCATCAAGCGTGCCTTCGCGATAGCTCTCGTATGGCTCCAGCATGGCGTCGAGTACATGCCGTGCGCGGTCGTCCGCCTGGCTTTGGATGCTCCGGGTGGTGTCGATGAGCTGCATATCGTTCTCGCTGCGCTCAAGTGCGGAGCCGGCAAGGATTGCGGAGGGAAGCTGGTAGGTGCGAATCTCCAGGCTGTCACCCTTCGTGTCTAGATAGGCCTCGGCGCAACAGTTGGTGATGCAGTCGCGTAGGCCGCGTACGTTCTCCTCGAAGTTGGTGCCGGCGAGGGCTCGGAAGGCTCCGCGACTTATGAGGATGTCGCGTCCTATGCGTCGGCCCTCCTCCTTGAGGAAGTGGAGAGTCAGTTCCTCACGCTCCTCCTGGGTGCGCTCGCGCAGAGACGGCACCTGGGCGGACATGGGGATGCGACGCGTGAGGCTGCGGCACTCGGTACTGTCTGCCTCGTTTGAGGTGGCAAAGATAAGGCGCGCAGCAGGGGCTGGCACAATGGCGCCCGCCTGTGCGGAGGCCCACTCCAAGAGCGCGTCCTGGGCAGCGGGTGAGAGGGTGTCGACGTCCTTGAGATAAACGATGCCGCCGCTCGCCCGATCTGCAGGCCCGCCATCTGCGCACAGATCGTGAGTGAGCGCGCGGGCATCGTCTGCGTAATGCGAGCAGTCGATGCTCACAAGCTTGGCTTCCTGCTGCAGGACGCCGACGTTCTTGCCGTATTCGAGGGCAAGTTCGGCGAGTAGACCCTTGCCGGTTCCCGAAGCGCCACAGAGCAGGATGGGCAGGCCAGCTGGCGGGTACTTGAGCGCGGCGCAGAGCTGGCTGATGCAGGGCGCAAGGCTCAGCTCGTGACCGATTGCGCGGTCAAAGTCGAGTCGCTCGCCGTTTCCGAGCGTGGCGAAGAGCTGCTCGACCGAAGGGTAGGTGCTACGCTCAATGCGAGACTGGAAGAAGCGTTCGAGGGAGCGGCGGTGGAAGTAGCACACCGGTCGCGCCCCTGCTTTCACCACGAGGCCAGCGCGCACGAGCTCGTTGAGATACTGACTTGCCAGGCTGCGCGAGATGGCGAGCGAGTCGGTTATAGATGCCGTGGTGAAGTGGTCGAGACGGTTCTGGATGCGCCCGCCCCGCGTGCTGCCAAGCTCGCGCGTGATGCGATCGAGGTAGGCAAGCAGGTCTTTCTGTGTCTCGGGGATGTTCATGCGGCTGGTCCTCCTTTCGTCCCACACCTTACGGGCGGGGTGGTGCTCGGGACGGGTTGGCGCCCGCGTTCCGTCACGGGCGCGTGCACTTCGGCACTCCATGATACATCTGTAGTGACATATGGCGACTTCTCGACACTTGCGCTCGACACAGCGAGCGGCAACAGCGCTGTCCGCCGAGCGCCTCACGGGCGTATCCCAACCGTAGGAGTGCGCTTTGCCACCTTTGACTGCCTCCCTGTCGGCAAGCGGCTCGCCGTTCGCTCCGTCTCTGACCACATCGCTCGAATCGACTCTGCCGCCGGCGCTGTGGTGGCCGTCGTGCCCGCAAAGGTCATCAAGCAGGCCGACGAGGTCACCGCGGGCAAGGTCTCCCTCGTCGACGCACTCAGGAATCTGTAGGCGAGGCCCCTAAGGCCGCCTCGCTGTCGGCAGCCCGGGGCCATGTGCCATCAGGGCACAGGACGAGTCCGGTCGCCGGAATGCGGCCGGACCCGTTGTTCGCGTGTTTTGCTGGGGGAGTCGCTGTGGCGACGAGGTTCACTGGCTTACTTTTCCTGTTCGCGCAGCCCCTTCGCCAAGGCTATGTTGGACAGTTTGAGTTCGCCATTCGTTACCGTAACAGCAAGCGAGTGGCCGAACTTCTCGCAGACGCGTGTCGTGAGTGCGGTACCGTCGAGGTAGAGGACGAGGATGTTGTCGTCAACGATGAGCTGCAGGTGGTAAGAACGCCCGGACTCGAGCCAGACTGGCCTCCAAAGCCCCTTATCCATTACGCGGAACCACTTGTAACAGGGGCTCTTGTCGAACGAGAGCCGATTCGCGTCGAGGTCGAAGCGGTATTCGTACGACTCGTCGGTCTCGAGATTCTTGTAGGCTCGAATTGAGAAGTCGCAAGCGTCCCTGAACGTCACGTCTGCCTCGAAGCAGAAGATCTCGCCTGCGTTTTCGGTGATTACGCACTCCGTTCGTTCGTGGTCTCCGCGAAGCTCGATATCCGGGACGGCATCAGGGCACTCGAACGCATCCCTTATGCTTTGGGGAGGGCGAACGCCGAGGGTGCCATTGGGGCGCTGGTACACCTCATGGGGCATAAACGAGCCACCCCAAAGCCAGTTGGCCCGGTCATCGTCGTTCTCGCGCGTGGGGACCCAGCCGGACAGAATCCTGCGCGATCCGTCGAAGGCGGTCCGTCCGGCGTAATACGCCCTCCCGTCGAAGGCGTCATCTCTCGGCTTCTCCCACGGACCGTAGAGATCGCGGCTCATGCGGTAGACGATCTTGTTCTCGTCGCTGTACTCAGAGTAGACCAGGTACCACCAATCGCCAATTTTGAAAATGTCTGGCATTTCGAACATGGTGTAGAGGCCGGGGGCCCAAAAGTCGCCCTTGAACTGCCAGTGCTCGAGGTCCTTCGACGTAAAGTGAACGAGCCTGCCAGTTTGGAGGGTTTTGGAGGGGTCGTCTCCCTTACGCGTGCCCAGTACGAGGAGGTATTCCTTCCGGTCGTCATCCCATATTACGAAAGGGTCGCGCCAGTTGCGCCCATCGTATCCTGGCTGAGGCGTGAGCTCTGCTGCAACACCCGTCTTTTTCCACGTCGCATAATCATCCGTGCAGGCCTTCGCCTGCATGAGCACCTGGGACGTTTTGCCTTCTCGCAGGTAGTTGCGGTTGAACCCGGTATAGAAAGCGCGTACCTCCCCTTTTGCCTCGTAGACGGTTCCGGCGTAGATGAACTGGTCTTGGTCGTCTTCTCCGCCGTGGGGGATCGCCGTTCCGTGTTCCTGGTACGTCACGAAGTCCTGGGTGGTCGCGAGCGACCACCCAAAGGGCTGTCCTTCGGCAAGCGGAGCGGGGTCGCGCGTGTCACGCTGGTGGTATAGATAGAACGTGCCGTCCTTGCCGAAGGGCATGACGTCTCCCACCCACACGTCCTTCGGTTGGTAGAACAGGTGCTGGTTATTGGTCGGGACTTTGCGCATGTCTCGTCCTCCTTACTGTCGCGTCTTTCCTATTCGTCTTCTTCGTCAACGTCCGGAGTCAGATCTCCGAGGTAGACGAGCTGCTCTTTGGTTTGGGTGACGACATGCCTCACCACATCGGGAGTAAGCTGTCCGGCGTGGAGCGAGAGCTCGAGGGCCACGGGAAGGTTTACGCCGGTCACTATGAACGCGCCTCGCGGAGCCGAGCAGGCTACGAGCTGGTTTACGCTGCCCTGAAGGATGTCGGTGAGAACGAGGGTCTCGTCATCTTCGGCGATGCCCTCGAATGCGCTGGCGAGCTTCTCCTCGAGCGGGGTTTCGTCTGTAAACGCGCAGACAACCCTGATGTCGTGCCCCGGTCCTATGATGGCCTTGAGCGTGTCTCCGAGTCCGGCTGCCAGGCCGTAGTGCGATGCAATGATGATGTGCCTCATAATGCGTCCTTTGTGGGTTGGTCTAGCCCTAGGCTAGGCAGCAAGAATGCCGAAAGCCGCGCACACCCACGAGATGATGAGGATGCCGAGGACAATCTTGTTGATGCTGACCTTGCGCTTGACGAGGGCGTAGACGATGGCTGTGGCTATTACGGGCAGCATGCCGACCATGATTTGGTCGAGGATGCCCGTCTGGACGTCGAGCGTAACTTCACCCATGGTGAACGTGAGACCACACGAGACCTTGATGACGGTGGGGATGAGCGCACCGACGACCATCATGCCAAGTGCCGACGTCGACTCGGTGAAAACGGACATCTTCTCGGCAAGGGTCGTGAAGAGCTTGTCGCCGAACTTATAGCCTATGCGCCAGTCAAAGAGCTTCCATACGAAGATGGCGATGGCGACGGCAAGCCAGAGAAGCACGCCGACGGGGTTTCCCGCCTGTCCCATGTAGGCGGCGATGGAGCCGAAGATGGTGGGAATGAGGATGGCGAAGATCGTGTCGCCGACTCCTGAGAGGGAGCCCATGAGGCCAATCTTAAGGTCTTGGACCGCGTCGATGGCGTCATTGTGCCCCTTGTCCTCCAAGGCTAGGCCGGCGCCGAGGAGCAGGCCGCTTACCTGGGGAGTCGCATTGTAATAGCGATAGGTGCTCAGAAGTGACCTGCGGTAGCCCTCCTCGTCTCCTGCATAGATCTTGCGCAGGGCGGGTTCGGTTGCGAACATGACCGCCGGGGCACACTGGGACTCATAGTTATAGATGGACGCGCCGAGCATCCAGCGGCGGCCGCAACGGTCGAGATCGGAAACGGTGAGGACTGGCTGGTACGTTCCGTCTGCCAGGCAGGTTGGCGCTTCGTTTGCCTTGGTGGCGTTAACTTCGTTACTCATCTTCCAGACCTCCAGCGTCGAGGGCGTTTACGGACGGATTGCTGTGCGACTTGTAGTACTCGATGGCCGCGGCGGCACCGAGCAGGGCGATGGGGAGAATGCTTATCTGCAGGTAGGCGGCCAGAACGAAGCCAACGATGGCGTAGGCGATGAACTTCTTCATTGGCATGAAGGACAGAAGCATCGCAAGGCCGACGACGGGGAGGATACCGGCGGCGATGGAGAGGCCGGTCGTGAACCAGGAGGGCATGACGGAGAGGAAAGCGTTGACGGCATCGGCGCCAAAGAGCAGTACGGCAAACGTGGGGATGGCCGCCGTAAGGCCATAGAAGACCGGACCGAGGAAAAGTACGCTCTTCATCTGCGAGTACTTGCCCTCTTCGGCAAAGCGCTGCGAGGCACGCCCGAGGAAGCCGTTTGCCGTCTTGGCGATGACGTCGAGCTGAAGGCCGAGCATGCCGACTGCGATTCCGGCGGCAACGCCGACGCTCGCCTCCTGACCCGAGGTGATGGCAACGACGGCGCCAATGATGGCGGCAGTGGGATAGTCGGGGACGGAGGCTCCTCCCATGGCCGCCACGCCCAGGCTCATGAGTTGGACGATGGCGCCGACGGCGAGGCCGGTTACGGGGTCGCCGAGCGCAAGTCCGACGAACCATGCTGGCGTGACGGACATGTTCGTGAGAATTTGTCCCGCGTTCTTCTCGGCTCCGTAGATGAAGGCGATGAGTGTAACGACGGCTATCTGGATGATGGATGGTGTCATAAGTTCACTCCCTTGCTAAAGCGTGATGATGCTGGAGAGCTCTACGGGCTTGTCGGCCGGCACATAGCGAACGGTGATATCGCAGCCGGTGCCAGCAATCGCTCGATATGCGGGCAGCTCGTCTTTGGTGACGTAGGCGCGACTGCTCACCTGGACGGCGTCTGACCCCTCTTCGGGAAAGACTGTGCCTCCGACCACGAGTGTGGGAACAACCTGGCCCGTCTGTATGACGTCGAGGATGGTCTGGGGGTCTCGCGCCACGATGAAGACCGTGTGGTCGTCGTACTTGCCCGCCCGATAGTTCGCGAGAGCCGTCTCCTTGTTGATAATGGAGAGGGCGACTCCCGAGGGCTTTGCCATCCGCATGGCAGCCTTCTTGGTCGGGTCGTTGGCGACGATGTCATCGATGACCATGAGACGCTGCGGACGGAACTCGGGTACCCACTGGGTTGCCACTATGCCGTGTAGCAGGCGGTTGTCGATGCGTGCTGCGATGATGCTCATGTGATGTTGGCTTCCTTCCTTTGCTTGCGTGACGCGTTTCGGCATGGCCTGTGCCGAGGCGCGTCATTCTTCCTGCCGGGCCGCGGACCCGTCGTTCAGCGTGGCCTGCCTGCGAGGGGCATGCCGGGAATTGATGTAGTCGTATGCGTAGGCGATCTCCGTGACGGGGACCTCCACGTGGTAATGGGCGGAAATGTCAGAGAAGCTCGTGCGGAATGCGATCGAGGTAGGCTCTGTGTCTCGGGGATGTTCATGCGGCTGGTCCTCCTTTCGCCACACACCTTACGGGCGGGGTGGTGTGCGGAACGGGTTGGCGCCAGTGTTTCGTCACGGGCGCGTGCGCTTCGGCACTCCATGCTACATCTGAGTGGCATGTGGCGACTTCTCGACACTCGCGCTCGACACAGCGAGCGGCAATGGCGCTGCCTGCCGAGCGCCTCACGGGCGCATCCCGACCGCAGAAGTGCGCGCGAAGGCTCGTCGAAGTGCTGGGTTGGGGACCGGCGGTCTGGATACGCGGTTTCGTTCGGCGAAGGCGGCGAGGCGAATGGCATGGCGAACGTACGGGTTTGACGTGAACGGGTTGCCCGTGGCGGCGTGGTATCGGGAGGAGACGGTCGAGCAGGTGCTCGCGCCGCTGCTCGTCCGTCTCGCGCGCTCGCATCAGGAGAAGGGGTCACAGGCCCATCTCGGCGACCCGGTGCGCATACGCTATTGCGACCGGGACGGCCACGTGTCGCGAACGGATATCGTCCGCCAGGTGGACGTCGCGCCGCGAAATGCAGACTCGCCCCAATCGTCGGTAAGGGATGCCGCGGGCGATACGATGGAATCCACGGACCGCACCGCGCCGCCGAGATTGCGACGCGAATGCAGGCGATGCGCCCGAAAAACTCCTCCGCGCAT
This sequence comes from uncultured Collinsella sp., assembly GCA_900552755.1. Classification (GTDB taxonomy): domain Bacteria; phylum Actinomycetota; class Coriobacteriia; order Coriobacteriales; family Coriobacteriaceae; genus Collinsella. The sequence goes on along the minus strand of USAY01000005.1, from coordinate 13,744 downwards.
GTAGGGCGAAACGCCAGATTGGAGCTCCATGAACGATTTCTCCCTCTACTCCCCCACCCGCTTTGTCTTTGGACGAAAAGTGACCGACAAGGTTGGGGAGACCCTGTCCGTCTCCGGCCACCGCCGAGCGCTCATTGTCTACGGCAAGGGTTCCGTAGTCCGCTGCGGAACGCTCGGCCACGTGAAGGCATCGCTCGACGCCGCGGGCGTGGAGCACATCGAGCTTAGAGGGGTGCGTCCAAACCCCGAAATAGGCTTGGTGCGAGAAGGCGTCGAGCTCGCACGGGAAAACGACGTCGACATCATCCTGCCCGTGGGCGGCGGCTCAGCCATGGACTGCGCGAAGGCCATCGCGCTGGGGGCGGTATACGACGGCGACGTATGGGACTTCTTCCGCAAGCGCGCCGTTCCCGCCGACCGCATCGACGTCGCCTGCGTGGCGACCATCCCCGCATCGGGTCCGAGGCCTCTAACTCCTGCGTTATCAGCAACGACGAGGAGCACCTCAAATGCGGCATTAACACGGACCTCAACCGCCCGGCCATCGCCTTCCTCGACCCGGAACTGACCTTCACCCTGCCCGCCTACCAGACCGCCGCGGGAGTGACCGACATGATCGCCCATACATGGAGCGACTCTTCTCCGGCGAGCCCGCCGTGGGCGTAACCGACAACAGCGCCTGCGGGCCAGTGCGCGCTGCGATGGAGGCGGCGTCCAAGGTAATGGAGAACCCAGATGACTACGACGCCCGCGCCGAGATCATGTGGGTGGGTACGCTCGCCCATAACGGCCTCGCCGGCTGCGGCCTGGGTGTCCCCGGCCTGCGCGACGGCGATTGGACCTGCCACGTCCTTGAGCACGAGCTGTCCGCACTGGACACCAAGATCACGCACGACGCCGGCCTCGCCGTCATCTTCCCCGCCTGGTTGCGCTACGCATGGCGAGAGCACCCCGAGCGCTTCCTGGAGTTCAGCGCCCAGGCCTTTGGCGTCGAACCCGTCGATTCGGACGCGGACGAGCTCGATGTGGAGGTAACCCCCGAGCAGGCAATCGAGTACGCGGTCGAAGCGACCATCGACGAGCTGCAGGATTTCAACGTCTCGCTGGGAATGCCGCGCACGCTATCGGAGTTCGGAGTCACCGAGGACGATATCGAAAAGATGATTCCGGACCTCAAGATCAACCGCGGAGAGCTCTTCGGCAGCTTCAAGAAGCTCACGCTGGACGACGCGAGAAAGATTTACCGCAGCACACTCTAGGAAACAGATGCCCATCCCCCACGGGCGAGCAGCACGGCGGCCCCCGCAAACCAGAAACGGCGCCGCTCCCGCGACGCCGTCATATTCCCTGGTGCCCCCGGGCGGATTCGAACCGTCGACACCCGCTTTAGGAGATATGATTTAATGCTACCCCCCACCACTCATCAAACATCATTGAACACCATATAACCGCAGATAAACACAGCAGTTTGTGTGTTTTGCCTCTGATAGCTGCGACTACGCTTTTACAAACATATTACTAACGGCTTTAGCTAAACTGCACTCAATGAATTGTTGAAAACTCATCAATGAAACGGAGTGCAAAGATGTCAGAACAACCACTCATTAGCGGAAGAGGCACGTGTTGGAAAGACAAGAGGTTGCCTAACACCTATCGCTATTATTTTTCACTTGGAATCAAGGACCCCAAGACGGGACGCTACAAACGATCCCCAACTTATACGGTTCACTGCAAGACTAAAACAGAGGCAAAGGCTGCAATGCAGGCCAAGCTGGCAGAAATCAACTCTTCTGGCACGGTCTCTAAAACTAAAAAGCCAACTCTGCTTGCATCCTACTGCTGGGCCTTTCATGAAAATAGGGACACCGAGCTTGCGCCAACGAGCTATGAAAGAGAAGCATACGATTGCAGGCATATCGAAGACCTATTCGGTGCGTTTCAGACAATTGAGGGGCTAACTCCCGATCTAATCGAAGAAACATATGCCGAAGCTCGTCGTACGGGAAAATACAAACCATCAGAGCTTGTACGAATCAATGCGAAACTGCGTCAGATTTTGTCGAATGCGGTCGCGAAGCGAATAATTGACCGAAACCCCTGCGCTACCGTTCACGTTCGCAGACCACGCAACAAAAGAGAATCACTGACAATCGACCAGGTAGCTACCCTATGCACACATCTTCAACACATTGAGCTCACCGCCGAAGCTGTTGGTACGCTAGTACTAGTGTATACGGGTATGCGGAAAGGCGAGATGTTGGGCCTCGAATGGCGCGATTGGGACCCTGCCAATAAAACCTTGAAAATTGACAGGCAGTACACCAACGACCATGAACTGAGGGCACCCAAGTCACAAGAAAGCCAACGCAAAATCCCCGTTGGAGAAACCTTGGCCGAACGTCTTCAATCATGGTCAGCCATACAAAAAGAGCTCCTGGCCTCTCTGGGGCTGTCCCAGACTGGCAGAACTCCCATCATTAGCGATATTGCCGTCGAGCAAGGGGTCCCTACTGTCTGTCACATGAAAAACTACATCTTCAACCATTGGTTTCGCGATTTCGCAGTTAGCTGCAATCTTGGAATCTATGAGCCGAACAATTCGACTGGCGGAAAGCTATATAAGGGCATCTGCCCGCATCAGCTCAGGCATTGTGTAAGCACTTTTATGCTGGCGAACGGATCGGACGTTAGAAGCGTGCAAGGTATTCTTGGCCACGCGGACCCCAATATCACGCTCAAAACGTATACAAGCCTCGTTCAACAATCAGAAATAAAAGCAGTTAAAGGCTACGAAGCCTTCATCAACGCCTATATACAGAGAAGCGAGAAATAGCATGTTTTTCATTCATCGTTTATTTCATAATATTACGGTACTATAATACCGTTTCCGCAGGTAGATGCTTTATTTAATTGACATCTAATGAGTTTTAATACATGCTAAAGCTGTCAGATGGCTACGCATGTAGTCATAGAAACCGGCCCCCCAAGTGCTTATGAACCTGGTACGTCTTACAAGCACAGGGAGGGCCCTCATTGAAAGGATAGCTCATCATGGCTACTCCAAAGATTAGCACTCAGGCGTCCACACCGACTTTCCCCACTGGTGCCGCTCAGTGCGATCGGTTGCTCCGCGTTAACGATATCCGCGAACTCACTGGCTGGAGCGAAAACACCGCACGCAAGTTTATGCGAGAGTCCGGCAAGCTCATCCAGATCCATCGCTCTAATTACATGTTTGAAAGCTCGTTCTACGAGCTTTTCAAGCAGCTTGAAGGTCGTACCGCCCACCTTGATTAGGTGGTAAACATGAGCGAGCTTCCGTCGATTTCCGACATATTTAGCGATGATGCTACTGAGCAACGAGAGATTACGGGAAAAATGGATAAGGCTATTTTTATTTCAGTGCCCGAGTGGGCGTGCTGCGTCACCACCGTTGCCGCCGAGCGTCTCATCCTCGGCCTTGTATGGAAGTTTGGAAAACCTTCCAAAAACAAACGGCCCATGGGCTTCTGCGCTAAAAGCAAATGGATTGAGGATCACTACCGCCTGAGTAAGAACACTATATCCCGGGCCTATACCTCTCTGAAGGATAAGGGGTATATTCAAAAAGTTGGTGATGGCAGCTGGATGCTTAATTACGCCGCAATCTACCGCGCCGCGATTGAAAACGCTTGGGAGCCTCCGAAACTTTAAGCCCACAAACCGACTATCGAGGTCGTGAGAGTCGGTCACCGTCAGGATGCCCACAAGAACATGCCGCGGATGTAAAATGAAGCAGGGTCGAACCGAAACAGTTCCCGGACAATAGGCGTCCGGCCAGACACTTCGATTCGACCCTTTCTCATGCCTGTATCTAAAATACTCCCACAATCATTCTCGACATCTTTAACGCCCTCACCTCCTGCCACCAACACGCCGTAGACGCTATTTACAACGAATCGATATGGCCGCCCGTTCTTTAAGGCACGTGTTACCATGAAAACGTGCGGTATTTCTCCAACCGAAAACCTACGTGAACGCATGACTTGAGACGCCTTTTAGAACTCACCGATCGCAGGGCGAACACAAATCAACAGCGGCCGTGCATTGTTCCCAGCCGTTTGGCATGGCGGAGCCATGCCGTTGTTGATTGGAGTGCCACACCATGGCAGACGAGAGAAAAATCAGGGAGATCTACGGCGTGAAGAGCGTCCTAGATGAGGCCGCCGAGCGGATCGAGGCGACGTGGCGGGAGAAGCTGCTGCGCGAGACTGCCGACCTCAGGAGCGAGAACGCGCTGCTCAGGGTCCAGCTCGACGAATTCAACCGCAAGCTCGGCGAGGCGAGAGACCGGAACGAAAGACTTGAGGCCGACTGCAATGAGAGGGTCGCTTTCATCGAGGAGAAGTTCGAGCTCGATACCGCGAGCCTCGAGCTCGAGAACAACGAGCTCCACGCCGCGAGCGTCAGATATCTCACCGATGCCAGGGAGCTCGACAGGCAGGTCGTCCAGCTCCACGCTGAGGCTGAGGCCATGGTCGATGAGATCGAGCGGCTGCGCGGCGAGCGTGACGCCGCACTGAAAGCCCAGGCCGAGCTGAGCGATGCGCTCCTGGCCCAGCGCGACCTGATGGCCGAGCTCGCCGCCCTCAAGGACCGACTTGCCGCCTCCGAGCAGCGGGCGGCCGTGGCCGAGGCCAAGGTCGAGGTCATGACCCAGAGGGGCGAGTAGGCCGCAGAGCATCTAATTTTCTAGAAACCCTCTAGAGCATTTCAAGAGGGTTTCTAGAACTGAAGACCGGGCGCAGTACTTTCGATCGAAACGATATCTTTGTAGATGAGGCGATGCTTGGCGTCGCACCATTTGTCGCCGTGGTAATGCCCGAAGAGCCAGACGCGATAGCCGAGCCGCCCGTCGAGCTCGCCAAGGAATCGTTGCAGCCGGTCGCCTCGATACTCGCGTCCACGCTCGCGGCACAGCTTCTCTGCCAGGGCAGCAGGAGCCTCGTGAGTCACAACGCAATCGACTCTCCAGCTCACGCGGTCGAGCGAGGCGCGGCAGTGCTCCATCTCCTCCTCGCTCGGCATCTCCTCGGGCCACCAGCTCCTCCCCTCCCTGCGATACTGTCTGTCGTTGCTCGCGGCACCGCCCATGGCAAGGACTGTGAGCCCGTCGATGTCGAACACCTCTCCGCGCATCAGGTGCAGCACGTGCGGTCGCGCCTCATGGACGAGCCCGCCGTTCCACTCCAGCACCGGCAGCCCAGCCAGGGCGTGGTGGTTCTCATGGTTGCCGTCTACGAAACACGTGGTCCAGGGCTTCGACTCGAACCAGTCGAGCCAATACCTCTCAGTATTCGAGCCGTCCCAGACAAAGCCGAAGTCGCCGGCCACAATCACCGCGTCATCGCGCGTCAGCGTGCGGCCCAGTGGCCAAGACTTGAAGGCGAACCTGCTGGACCCGTACTCGGCCCTGCCGTGCACGTCGCCCGTCACATAGACCGTCATCAGTACGCACCCCACGGCAGGAGTTTGTCCCCGAGCCTCACGATCCGGTCGTACAGCATCGTGTGCCGTTCGTCTGGGTTGCTGTCTCGGTGGAAGTGACCGTAATACCAGTGTTTGTAGTCCATGCGGTCCTCGAGCTCGTCGAGGAATCCGGTCAGCCGGTCCACATCAGGGCATTCCCAGCCTGGGTCCGGGTAGAGCGTCGGCGAGAGCATGCGCGTCGAGCAGGTATGGGTGATGACGCAGTCGACCTTCCAGCCGACCTCGTCGAGCTTGGCCCGCGCGGTATCGAAATCGCGCTCGTCCGGGAGCTCCTGAGGCCACCAGCTGGAATACGGCACGCGGTATTCCCTGTCCACGCTCGTGGCACCGCCCATGGTGAAGATTGTCGAGCCGTCGAGCTCGAAGACCTCGCCGCGCGTCAGGCGCCGAATGGGCGAGGTGTCCGACAGGCGCTGCGTCAGCCCGCCATGCCACGGCTCCATGGGGCGCTCCTCCCAGTGATCGAAGCGCTCGTGGTTGCCGTCGACGAACAGTACCGTGTAGGGGCGCGACTCCAGCCAGGCGATGTCGGCGCATTCCTCGGCAGAAAAGTCCCACGGAAAGCCAAAGTCACCGGCAACGATGAGATAGTCGTCGCTGGTAAGACTGCCGCCGAGCTCCCAGTCGCGGAGCTTTTGCATGTCGAGCCCACTGTGGATGTCGCCCGTCACATAGACCGTCATCGAATCGCCTCTTCCCTCTTGTACGCCGCCAGCTCGCGCTCGACCTGCCTGTCGCCGGTCTCGTTGACCCACCAGGGCCATTTCACCCGGCCGCACGGCTCGTCGACTCCGGCGAACCATTCCCTCAGCTCGTCGAGGCTCACCGGGGAGTGCCCGTTGGCATCGCAACCGACGTCGTAGCGCAGAAGGCCCTGCTTGCGGTTGAACTCGTTGTACGCGCCGCCGCTGCTGTGGATGTGCCCGTGGAGGTGCCACGATCCATGGTTCATGCCCTGCCAGTCGGCCATGGGGCAATGGCTCAGGACGATCTTCTGCCCGTCGATCTTGAGCACGCAGATCGGCGGCTCCACGGTGAACGCGCCCGCGACCGCCGGCTGGGTCCAGTCCTTGTCGTGGTTCCCCGGGACGAGGTGGATGCGCCTGCAGGCGATCCGCTTGCGCAGGGCATAGGCGTCCTGGGCGGTCATCTTGAATGAGAAATCCCCCAGGATGTAGAGCTCGTCGTCCACGGCAACCCTGCCGTTGATGTTGTCGACGATGGCGTCGTTCATCTGCCAAATCGTCTCCCACGGGCGGTCGGTGAACTTCAGCACGTTCTCATGCCCGAAGTGGGTGTCGCTGGTAAACCAGATCATATTTCCCTACCTCCCTTTTGCATTATGTATGATTGACAAAATCAATCATACCACGGTACTACCATATAATGCAATCAAACCCAGATCTCATTTCAGCTTGTATAGGCAATACCGGGAATTACTTACAATCTTCTCGCTTCCCATAACTTCTTTTTCAAATAGTCGCTGCTCATCCTTTCGAATGATAGCCACATCCCAATATCCGTCATTAAGTGTCTTGAAGCTTTTTGCATTCACGACATCGACATAGCGCTTGTAATCATCATGGGTACGCTCGCCGGCAATTGTCTTATCCCAGATTTCGGGTCGTATATCGTAGCTTACCTTTATGTCTTCCCACTCAAAATAATTCATCAAGGTATCGTCATTGGAGAAAATGCGTGCATCCGTACCCTTTAGTGCGTCGACAATCGGTGCCGTTTCTTGATCGAATGCCGACCACCCAGACGCCGTCGTGCCATCCGAAGAACGAGCCGCTTCCGAGGCGTTTAAAACCGAGGTCGCCAACAGCACTCCTATAAACAGGACGGGCATCAGCCGTATCGCGCTGCCCTCTTCCTCGCGTTCGATGCCGGTTCTGCCGATGCCGCACAGATAGGCACAAACAACAAAAGAAACCGTCCAGGCAATCCAAAAACACCGGATTTTCAGAACGCCCATCACCACCGCCGCAATCCAAAATGCAAGCACGCCGGTGTTCGGAACCTTTCCTTTAATGATTGCGATGGCAATGGGAATGACGATACACACCATCGTACAGACGATGCCATAGGAATCATTCGGACTTGAGATAAATGGACGCATCTCGCTAATGACATTGCCGTAGGACGCGGCTCCCATAGAGAGCACTGTGTAGATCGCCCCGCCGAATCCGTAGGGATTGAAAAGTGAGGCGATGCACATCAAGAGACACGCCCTCAATAGAGGAATTCGATAGGTGTACCAGTCGACCATGTCGGTCTTAAACGTCTTGATATGCAGTTCCCCTATTTCCGGTAAAAGGAAAGACAGGCACGCTGCCAAACATAGGGGCCACATCGCCGCCTGAAGATTCACCTGAAGCAAGGTGACTGCCGGAAGAAGCCAAAGTGCCCGAACGTTACCGTCCTCGTGCCATGCAAAGAGGATATTCAACGTCACGAACAGGCAACCGGCAGACCACAGGGTAGGCCGTATCGAGATGTAGGGAAACATCTGAAAGAAACCGACCGCATACAGCAGCCAAGTGATCCCTTGGTGCCGGCAACCTCTCGTCAGCCTTTCAATTAAAAAATAATAGGCGATGGCCGCTATCGCCAGCGGAACCACCACCGATGTGGCGACGCCGGTATAGCCCGCAAGGGAATACCAGCCATAAAGCCATACATCGTGCAGCCATTGCTGGACAATAATGCCCTGCCCGGGATCCAGCGACCACGGGTTCTCGAAGGGAATCCCGTGGTGCACAATCTCACGCCCCGTTGCCAACAGAAACCAGCCGTCCGTGTCCAACGTCCCGTCTATACGGATATATCCCGTAAACCACGCAACGAAAATCGATACCATTACCGCAGTGATGTACGAAAGCATGCGCAATGGGCGCGTGCTATCCCCGCTGTCTGATTTCTCGGTATGCGCTCGGTTCAACACCATATATCTCTCCACCTCTCGCCAAGCAAAACGGGCTCCTTGAAAGAAGCCCGTCATTTCAACCATTTGCCTACTGGGCGCCCGTACTGCCGAACCCGCCTGTCCCACGATCGCTTTCAGGAAGTTCATCAACCTGGACAAACGTTGCATGGACGCATGGGATAATGAGCAATTGAGCGATACGATCCCCGGGGTTGATCGTGTATGGGCGCCTTCCGATGTTCACCAACTTCGCCTTTACGGGACCCCGATAGCACGAATCGATAATTCCAAGAGAGTTCGCAAGCATCAGTCCGTGCTTGCAGGCAAGGCTCGAGCGGATCGCCAACGCACCGAAATAGCCCTCAGGGATGGCGACCTCGATTCCGGTATTGAAAAAGGTCGATTCACGCGGCTGGAGCGTCACCGGCTCCGGAATATCGGCACGTAAATCGGCGCCGGCGTCCGTCGGGTGAACACGGACGGGCAGGAATCCCTCTTTTGCGACAGTCTCGATTTGCATTGAAATACCTTTCCCTAAAACTGATTCCACGTGGATTGATAGTCCCTGCCGGGTGCGTCTTCGCGCTCCCATGGAAGAGCCTCCTCGACAGCTGAGTTGACGGATGCGGCCTGCTTTTCGGCAGCCTTCTCTTTCTCCAGAAGGTCGGCGATATAGGCCTTGACCTGATCACTGAACCGCTGTGGGCATTCCAGCTGGACTGTGCCCTCGCTCGCCTTCTTCTCCATACGCGCATAGAAGTCAATGACTTCGCGACTCGCATGGAGTCGGTTCTTCTCCATCTTCGGGAAAATGGTAAGTCCCTCGATGTTGGAGCAGCGTGACAGACCGACGTAGAGCTGCCCGGCGGCGAAGGTTTTCGTGTGGACGGTGCAGCGATCGAAGGTAAGACCCTGGGACTTATGGATGGTGATGGCGTAAGCAAGCTTGAGGGGAATTTGCGTGAACTCACCTACCGTGTCAGAAGTCACCTTGTTTTTCGTTTTGCCCTTCGGGTCGACGAACTCCTCGACAACCGATTTGAGGATCTTCCACGTGTGAGCCTCAATCTTCACCGGCTCGTCAGGGTTGGCATCAAAGGCGACCGTCACGCTCGTCTTGGTGCATTTCACGACCGTGCCCTGCGAGCCGTTGACATATTTACCCTCGGGGTCGTTGACGAGCGACATGACGCGGGCACCGGCGCATAGGGTGATCTTATCGTCGGTCGCGCGATCTCCCTTGTTCACCTTTCCCGTCGCGCTGGCCTGATAGGTGTATTTCTTCCCGCTCAGCTCCGACACGCTCTCCGTATTGATATTCGATGCAAGCCTGTTGTTCGAGCATAGGAACAGGGCATCCTTGGGCGCGTATTTGCGATCCGATACGGAATGCTCGTTGAAATACGGGATGCATGACTCGTCGCCGTTACGCGCGAGATTCAGGTTCCCGATGTACTCCGGATCGTCCTGGCGCACGACCTTCTTCAGGATGTGCGGCTCGAAGTCGAACCCATCCCAGTAATCGGATTCAAAGGCCCAACCCTCGAAATTGCCGGGGTACAGCTTCATGAGGATTGCACGGTCATCTTCCGTGATGACCGGGGGAAGCTGGAAGAAATCACCGACGAGCACGACCTGCTTTCGCCCGGACGAGACCTGGGCATCAGAGATCATGCGCATGACGTAATCGAAAAGGTCGATGCGGCACATCGAGATCTCATCGATGATGATGACCTCCGCGACCGTCAGGACCTTGCGGGGACGAATCTTCTCGGACGGGTTGCATACACCGGCGCTCACCTGAAGAGTACGGTGGATGGTCGAGCCATTGTGCATGTTGAGCGCCGCGATACCCGTCGGCGCCATCGCCGTGTAGGGAACGCTACGGGCCTCAAGGTCATCGATGAACCGGTTGAGCACATAGCTCTTGCCCGTGCCGGCGTTACCGGAAAGGAAGACGTTACGCCCCTCCTTCAGGGCAATGTAGGCGTCCCGCTGGTCTTCGGTCAGACCCTCCAGCTCAGTTTCATCGATTACCATTTCACTTCCACTTCCCCACTGGCGATCTGCGCATACGTCACGGTGATGCGATGCTGCTTGTTTCTACGCGTCGGCAACGTCGAACAGACCAGAAAATTACTGCTCGCCGACTCAAAGCAGACATCAACCTCAACCTTATCGAGACCTTCAGCCTTCTGGCGGCGCGTCGGAGGAAGAAGGATCTTCCCCTTCTTTCCCGTGTGGGCCATCGCCGCCGCACGGATCCTCTCACGGCCCTTGCTGCCGTAGGTCTCCTGCTCATACTCGAACATCGGTATCACTTTCCCCTTTTGTACGTCGGTCTTTTTGGTGTAGTAGGATTATACCACAATACCATACTGTTTGTACTTAAAAAAGCCCTGCGTCGGCACCGGGACGTCGATAACCAGAACGAAAGCCTCGTTCGTCTGTGTGCCAGAAAAAGCGAAGTTCAAGCCCGGAGTGGCGGTATAGACTATGGGTTGAGAGAACCCATAGGTCCTCATTTTCGATATTTTATTGGACAGCTTCGTACCTCTGCGGAAAATGGAAAATCGTCACCACAGATTACCGTCAATCGTCCCAATGAATCATCGTCAATTGTCCCAACGACGCAGGTAACCCGTATGATTTTAAGAGCGCTGCGGAAGCTGGGAAATGGACGGTTAAGACGCAAACCGTGGCTGGCGAGACGAAAAAGGGGAATCCCTTTTGCGGGATTCCCCTTTCCGAGTCGTTATGCGATTTGCACTACATCTGCTCGCGCCGCTTCTTTTGATCGAGGAAGACGCCGGCCGCCACGAGGACGGTACCGCCGATGGCGAACGTCTCGCCGATCAGTCCCGCGCGGTCGCCGGTCTGAGCGAGGCTGCCGGTCTGGGCGGTCTCCGTGCCGGCGAGGTGCTTCGGGCTGTATGCCGCTTGCTTCTTTGTGGCCTCCTCCGCCTCCTGTCGTGCGATCTCATCGGAAAGCTTCTGCTCCGCCGCGATGCGGTCGGACTTCGCCTGCTCGTAGGCGGCGAGTGCCGCATCGTAGCCGGGCTGGAGCCCGTCCACCGCGGCCTGCTTCTCGTCCAGGATGGCCTTGGCAGGAGCGACCTTGGCACGTGCCTCGACTGCTGCGGCGAAAAGCGCGTTGAGGGCGTCATCCGCGTTCACATCATGGCCGGAAGCGATCGCCGCGCCGGCATCGATGGAGTTCAGCTTCGACAGCTTGGCGTCTGCCTGCGCCTTCGCCTGTTCGGCGGCGGAGACCAGGGACTCGGCGGCGATGGTATCCGCCTTCGCGGCATCGAGGGCGGCCTTGGTGTCATTGACGGCCTTTACTGCATCCTGCTCGCGCTGCTGTGCCTCTGCGAGCTTCGCGGCAAGACCGGTGAGGATGTCGAGGTTCGACTGTGCGTCATCGAGATCGGTCTGGGAGCCGGTAAGCCTGTCGGCGGCAACGCCGGCGTCGGTCTTTGCGGCATCGACGGCACGCTGGGCATCCGCGAGGGCGCGTGCGGTGGCGTCCGCCTTTTGCTCGGCGGCGGCGAGGACGGTCGCCTTCTCGACCTGATCGGCTGTCGCCGCGTCATGGACGCTCTTTGCTGTATCGAGCGCCTTCTTGGCGTCGGCGACGTCCTGGAAGAACTTCGCGAGATCGGCGTTCGCATCGGCAACGCTCTGCTGCTTGGCAGAGGTGTCGGCCTTTGCGGCATCCAACTTAGATTGTACGGTCGTTACGGCTGCGTTGGCAGCATTAAAAGCAACCTGCTTCTGCTGGACGGTCGACTTTGCCGTATCGACTGCCGCGTTGGCGGCATCGAGGTCCGATTTCGCCGCATCAAGCTCGGTCTGGGCATCGGTGACGCCCTGCTGCTTGGCGGCGACATCAGCCTTGGCGGCATCGACGGCACGCTGGGCATCGGTGACGTCCTGCTTCGCGGCATCGACGTCTGCCTGTGCGAAATCCGCTGCGTCCTGCTTCTGCTGGACGGTTGCGGCGGCGCCGGCGGCTGCCTGCTGCTTGGATGCGAGATCGGCCTTGGCTACGTCGAGTGCGCTCTTGGCGTTCTTGAGGCCGTTGATATAGGAGGTCAGCTTTTGCTCGTACTCGTCGACGGAGATGGGGTTCGTGTTCCAACCGGAGCCGGACCAGCCGGAGATCTCTGCGGTGTAGCACTGCGTCTGAAGCCCGGACATGGTGCCCTTGGTGCAGGTTGCCATTCCCATAACGGCGAGTTCGGGATTGATGATGTTCATGTAATGGCCGACGGTGCCGCTACTGCCGTTCTCCCAGTGGCAGTTGTCTGCAATCCAATGGTTGATTGCGACACCGTTCTTTGCATAGAAATCATAGGCATCCTTGCCGACAAGACCGGTGACTCCATAAAGGGCCTCCGTTGCCTTGTCGAAAAAGCCCTTCTCCTGCTCGATCCACTGCCCACTCGGATCGATTCCGTAATTCCATGCCAGGTTTTCGGCAAAATCATATTGACGGGCATGATCGAGCACAGTGTCACTGTAGTTGGCATCCGCAATGGCTCCGGCGATGAGCTTGTAGGTGACCTGGAGCTCGGACAGGCCGACCGACTTGCGATAGTCGTTGACGGACTTCATCCACTTGATCGCATTGAGCATATTGTCAAGAGACGTGGCGTCCTTGGAGTTGCCGACTTCGGTCTTTCCGACATATTTGGCGTTCAGGATGATGTTGACTGCGTCATCGGCACCCATGGCACGGAAGAAGCCGATGGCTCCCTGCTTGAGTTGCGCGTCGGCGGAATCGAGTTTCGCCTGTGCCTCGTCGACCTTCTGCTGCGCGGCGGTCACGGCGGCGTCTGCGGTATCCTTTGCGGTCTTGGCGTTCGCAAGCTCTTCGTCGGCGGCTGCCTTGGCGGACTCAGCGTCCTTGACAGCCTGCTTCGCTGCATCCAGCTTGGCGATGGCGTCGACGTTCGCCTGCTTGGCGGCATCAAGGTCGGCGTTCGCGGCATCGAGGGCGGATTGGGCGATGTTCACGCCGGATTCGGCATCGGTCGCGGCCTGCTGCTTCGCGGAGAGGGACGCCTGGGCATCATTCAGTTCGGTCTGTGCCGTTGCTGCAGCGGACTGCGCCTGCTCGAGCGCGGACTCGCACTGGGACTGTGCCTCTCGTGCGGCAGCGAGGGTTGCCTCCGCGTCCGCGACCTTCTGTTTTGCCGCATCGTACTCCGGACCGCTGGCGCCTTCCTCCGCTGCGGCGAGGTCGGCTTTCGCCTGCTCGTAGGCGGCGCTGGCGGCTGC
>USAY01000004.1 GCA_900552755.1 uncultured Collinsella sp. | reverse complement strand
TGCGAGCTCCTGCTCGGCCGCCTGGGCGATGGCTTCTTTTTTCTGGCTTTGTGACATAGGTATGCGCTCTCCAATCGTTTGCGTGCCCACCATTATTTGACACTCCCCATGGCTAAAGCCAGGGGATTCTTGCTTCACCGAGAATTGCCTAGACTGCGCATGCAGCCGTAGGTCTTACGCCCTCTCCACAAGCGTTTGCGGCGTCTGCCGCGGTTCCCGCATGCCCTGCGGTACCTTCCAGGATTCTCCTTCCCTCGCGGGCGATGTTGACGGCGGCGTTCAGGTCGCGGTCGTGACGCATGCCGCACGCGGGGCAGTCCCATACCCGTTCGGCCAGCGTCAGTCCCCTGTAGACGTAACCGCATGCGGAACACGTCTTGCTGGACGGATAGAACCTGCCCACCCTTACGAAGCCGCGCCCCGACCATGCGCATTTGTACTCGAGCTGGCGCGCCAGCTCCGACATGGCGGCATCGCCCACGGCCTTGGCGAGGCGGCGGTTCCTCTGCATGCCCCTGACGTTCAGGTCCTCGACCGCGATGTTTTGGCTTTCTCCCACCGCATGCGTCGTGAACTTGTGCAGGGCGTCCTTCCGCCGGTTGGCAACCTTCTCGTGCGCCCGCGCGACCCTGACACGCTGCCTGGCGCGATTTGCGGAGCCCTTCCGCTTGCGCGAGAGCCGCCGCTGCTCCCGCGCCAGCCTCCTCTCGCTCCTTTGCAGGTTTTTGGGGTTGGGCAGGCGCTCCCCCGTGGAGCAGGTGGCTATGTCGTGTATTCCCGCATCGACTCCCAGGAACCCGACGGTCGGGGCCGGCGCGTCCGTGGCGGGGACGTCCGCGCAGCATATCGCCACGTAGTACTTGCCGCTCGGCACCTGCTTGACCGTCGCGGACAGGACGCGCCCCTCCACGGGACGGCTCACCCGCGCCCTGACGGTCCCCAGCTTTGGCAGCCTCACGTGCCTGGCGTCGATTATCCCGACGCCGTTCGTGCGGTAGCTCTTCCTCCCCGCGCGTTTGGACTTGAACTTCGGAAAGCCCACCTTGCCTGGTGCGCGGAAGAAGTTCTTAAATGCCTTGTCCAGGTCGCGCAGGGACTGCTGCAGTGCCATGGAGTCCACCTCGGAGAGCCACGGCGCGTCCGCCCTCTTCCAGGCGGGGATCTGGGTGATGTAGGAGTTGATGTGCCTCGATTTGCCCGTCCACGCGTACTCGTCCCGCCTCATCGCCAGCACCCTGTTGTAGACCCAGCGGCAGCAGCCGAAGGTCTTCTGCAGGAGGGCCTCCTGCTCGGCGCTCGGGTATATGCGGTACTCGAAGGTCTTGTCCATGGCCCTCACGCGTTCCTCTGGTCCTCGATATACTGCCTGACGGCCTCGGGCGTCGCCCCGCCGACGGTCGAGACGAAGTAGCTGTTCGTCCAGAGCGTCGGCAGCTTGCGCTTCAGCTGCGGGAACTCGGCGCGCAGGTCGTGGCTGGTCCTGCCCTTGATGCGCTTCACGGCCCGGTGGATGCCGAACTGGGGGTCGACTGAGACGAGCATGTGCACGCGGTCGGGCATGACCTTGATTTCCCTTATCTCGAAATCGAGTTCCTCCGCGACCTCGTGCGCGATCTCCTCGAAGCGGGAGCCGATGCCGTCCACGAGCACCTTCCTGCGGTATTTCGGGCAGAAGACCACATGGTAGTCGCAGTCCCAGACTATGTTGTCGTTGCTCCTGTATCTATCCATGAAAACAGTATACCACTTGCAGCCGTATATGTATATCGGCTGACGCCGATGCGCCTTATATCCCCATATCTGCCCCATATCTGAAGAAAGGGGTTTTGCGGCGCTTTTGATAAAAGAGCCGACCGCGAGTGGTTGCATTGCGGGCCGTTGGGTATAAGCACGGTCGTACTGAGTTTTACGCGGCCGAGCCGCGTCGCACTATGGAGGTCACCATGGCTGACATTAAGCAGATTACCCCCGAGAACTTCGATTCCGTCGTTAACGGCAGCCTTCCCGTGCTGGTTGATTTTTGGGCACCGTGGTGCGGTCCCTGTCGTTCGCTCTCGCCCATCGTTGACGAAGTGGCCGACGAGCTGGCCGGCAAGCTTGCCGTCGCCAAATGCAACGTCGACGACAATCAGGACCTGGCCATGAAGTTTGGCGTCATGAGCATCCCCACGCTGGTTGTCTTTAAGAACGGCGAGGAAATCGACCGCTCCGTTGGCGCGCTGCCCAAGGCCAGGCTGCAGGCGCTGCTTGAGAAGCACCTGTAATACGCCGGTCATGTGTTGCCGTCCATGAGCGGTTTTGCGCCGCTCACCGGAGAGCCGGGTGCTGCGCCCGCGACCACGGATAGTATGGTAATCACAAACAGCCCCCAGTGAACGGGTGCGGGTCTGACGGACTCGCACCCGTTTTCTTATGCGGCGGCGCGCAAAGCAGGCGTAGTAGAATCTGAACCACCGATTAGACCCGTACAAAAGGAGACTTTCCATGCATGACGTCGGAATGAACATGAGCCAGCTTGCCATGAGCGTCAAGCAGGTCGATGACACGATCGAGCTCGCCCACGAGTGGAGTCATCAGCTGCTGCATGCGACCGAGAATTTTGATATGGAGCGCATTGGTGCCAAGCTCGAGGCCGCCATGGCGGCGCTCCACGAGGCGCACGACGCACTCGAGGGCTATGAGGAGGCCATCGAGGCCGACCATAACTCCGTCGGCTCTGTGAAACTGGTGTAACGTGGCCGAGCACGAGCACGTCCGTGATCACGAGCACGAGCATCCGCACGGGCTGACCGGCGACGCGAACTGCCGTTGCAGCGGCTCCGCCTCCGAGCTGGTCCGTTTTTCGGTCACCGCGCCCGACGACCTGCTGCGCCGCTTTGACGAGCAGATCGCGCGCCGCGGCGACGTGGCCAACCGCTCCGAGGCAGTGCGCGACCTGATTCGCGCCTCCATTGCCAAGGAGCAGATGCGAACACCCGACGAGCAGGTCATCGGGTCGCTCACCATGATTTACGACCATCACACCGGCGACCTGACGCGCCGCCTGGACGAGGTACAGCACGACTACACCGACGAGATCGTATCGACCATGCATGTGCATCTGGATCACCACAACTGCCTGGAGATTCTGGCGCTTAAGGGTCGCGGCGAGCGTGTCTACGAGCTGGCCGACCGTCTACTGGGCCTGCGCGGCGTTAAACACGGCGAGCTCACCTGCGCCGCCACCGAGCAGAGCCTGGGGCTGTAACAGCACACATTTCGATGAAGGAGGGTCGCATGAGACATGCGCATATCCATGTAACGGGCATTGTGCAGGGTGTCGGCATGCGACCGTTTGTGTATCGCGAGGCCATGACGCACGGCATTTGCGGCTGGGTGCTCAACGCGGGCGATGGCGTGCATATCGAGGCACATGCTCAAAGCGAGTCGCTCGACGAATTTGTCGACGCGCTTTCCGAGCATGCGCCTGCGGCGTCTTGCGTGGAGCATGTCGAGGTTGTGGACCTAGCACCCGGCGACTGGGACGCCGCTAACGAGCAGGGTTTTCGCATTGTGGCGTCACAGGATCAAACTGCCCACACGACGCTCATCTCCCCCGATATCGCCACCTGTGACGACTGCCTGCGCGAGCTGTTCGACCCCGCCGACCGACGCTTTCACTACCCCTTTATCAACTGCACCAATTGCGGACCGCGCTTTACCATCATTCGCTCGCTGCCCTATGACCGAGCGGCCACGTCGATGGATTGCTTTCCCATGTGCCCCGAGTGCGCCGCAGAGTATGGCGACCCGCTTGACCGGCGCTTTCATGCGCAGCCCGATGCCTGCTTTGATTGTGGACCGCATATTACGTGGCGCGAGGCGGACCGCGGTGTTGTGCCAACGGCGGTCGACGCAACACCAGCCGTCGGCTCCACGCGCGAGGCCAGCGATGCCATCATCGGACGCTGCGTCGAGCTGCTGGCCAACGGCGGTATCGTCGCCATCAAGGGACTGGGCGGATTTCACTTGGCATGCGACGCCTCCAACGAGCAGGTGGTAGCCGAGCTTCGCCGCCGCAAACGCCGCAGCAACAAGCCGCTTGCCGTTATGGTGCGCAGCCTTGCCGATACTGAACGCCTGTGCCATGTCGATGATGCCGAGCGCGGCTTGCTAACCGGTAGCATCCGCCCCATCGTGCTGTTGCGCCGCCGCGCGACCGGCAACGACACCCACGGCTCCCCCAACGCGCTCGAACTCGCGCCATCCGTCGCGCGCGATCTACCCGAGCTCGGTGTTATGCTCCCCTACACCCCGCTTCAGCATCTGTTGCTTGCCGCAGCAGAAGCCCGTGGTACGCACGCGATGGTCATGACCAGCGGAAACCTGAGCGAGGAACCTATCGAAACTGATGATGGCCTTGCTTGGGAACACCTCGTTGCAGCCGGCATTGCCGACGCGCTGCTCGGCAACGACCGCGCGATTCTCTCGCGCTACGACGACTCCGTGGTGTGCGTGGTCGACGGCGCCGTCATGCCCGTACGCCGCGCACGCGGATATGCGCCGCAGCCGTTGCCGCTGCCGGCGCTCGACGGCACTGCACCCTGCGTGCTCGCCTGCGGGCCGCAGCAAAAAGCCACAGTGACACTCACGCGCGAGGACGCCGACGGCCATGCAACCTGTTTTGTGTCGCAGCATATCGGCGATGTTGAAAATGGCGGGACTTTCGATGCCTGGAACGCCGCACGCATACGCTTGGAAGATCTTTTTGACTTGACGCCCGCCGCGCTGGCCTGCGACTTGCACCCCAGCTATCTGTCGAGCCAGTGGGCACGCGAGCAGGCACGGGAGCACAATCTGCCGCTTATCGAAGTCCAACATCATCATGCGCACATCGCGAGCGTAATGGCAGAGGCGATTGTCGCAGGCCGGCTTGCGCCCGATGCACGCGTCCTCGGCATCGCCTTTGACGGCACCGGCGCCGGCACCGATGGGACCATTTGGGGCGGCGAGTTCCTTGTCGCCGGCCTTGCCGATTTTGAACGCGCCGCGCACCTGCGCACCTGGTCGTTGCCGGGCGGTGCCGCATCCGTGCGCGACGCCCGACGCAATGCCTTCGCCCTGCTGAGCGAGCTCGGCCTGCTCGAGCACCCGGGTGCCGCGGGGCTATTGGGCACTCTCGACGAGCAAACGCGCAGCATCACGGCCACGATGATCGAGCGGAACATCAACAGCCCGCGTACCAGCAGCATGGGGCGTCTCTTTGATGCCACGGCAGCGATTCTGGGCATCTGCGGCAAGGCAACCTACGAAGGCGAGCCCGCCATCGAACTCGAAGCCGCCGCCTGGCGCGCGCTTGACGGCGAAATCAGCTGTTTCGCTGGCAATCAGGTGGGCGTATCCGCATCCGTCTCAACGTCGCTGGACAGTTTGTTCAGATACGTATTAACTACTAACCCCCTATTTGGCATTTTTACCTCAGATTTGGCCAAAAAAGGCTCTCCAGACACCCTATTTGCGGCAAGCGTGCCCGACACAGGTCCCAAATCGACCCATTTGGAATCCTCACAGACGAC
Source organism: uncultured Collinsella sp. (assembly GCA_900552755.1). Lineage (GTDB taxonomy): Bacteria > Actinomycetota > Coriobacteriia > Coriobacteriales > Coriobacteriaceae > Collinsella. Next base: position 34,077 of record USAY01000004.1, on the reverse strand, counting down.
TTTTACCACCCAGAGCCACTCTAAAGAATACGAATCTGAACTAACTGTCCAGACGACCTCTAACAATCCCCTTGTTCTGGACCAAAAACCGCTTTTTAAGGCACTTTTGGGTGGAATCGAGGCCGGCATTTCCGTCAACAGGCTCGCGCTTGACTTCCATATCGCCATCGCACGCTCTTCGGCACGAATCGCACGCGAAATCTGCGCACGCGAAGGCATCGATACCGTCGCGTTCTCGGGCGGCGTGTTCATGAACCGACTTTTGCTTCAGCTCCTCACCCGCAAGCTTAAAGAAGCAGGCCTTACGGTCTTGATTCCCCAAACCGTGCCCGTTAACGACGGCTGCATCGCCTACGGTCAGGCCGCCATCGCTCGCGCTCGCCTCGCGCAGACAGCATCGCGATAGGCTGTTTTGCCAGCCTGCGCGCCGCCGTCTCACAGGTGTAACGCGTTTGCTCGTGACTCCCGCGAGCGCTACCATTAACTGATGGGTAATTAGGCGCCTATCCAGCGCAAAACGTATAAAAGGGGAACATTATGTGCCTTGCCGTTCCCGGTAAAGTGGTCAAACGCGACGACGACCTTAAGGCGACCGTCGACATGATGGGCATCGAGCGCCCCGTTTCGCTGCGCCTCGTGCCGACGGCACAGGTAGGCGACTATATTCTCGTGCACGCTGGCTTTGGCATTCAGATTGTCGACGAGCAGGAAGCCCAAGAGACACTCGAGCTCGTCAATACCATGACTGAGCTGGCCGAAGAGGACCAGCTCGCCACCAACCCGGCCGAGGCATACTAGTGGCGGCGGCGCAGCCGGTTCGCCCCGGTATCGACTTTTCGGCATTTCGCGACCCCAAGCTGGCTCGCGAGCTCATCAATCATATTCATGAGCTTGTCGGCAACCGCATCATCAACCTTATGGAAGTCTGCGGTACGCATACCGTGAGCATTGGCCGCTATGGCTTTCGCTCCATTATGCCGACGGGACTCAAACTGCTAAGCGGCCCGGGGTGCCCCGTTTGCGTCACCGCCAACCGCGCCATCGATCACGCAATCGCGCTTTCCAACATGGACGGCGCCATTATCACCACCTTTGGCGACATGATGCGCGTGCCCGGATCGTCCACCTCGCTTGCCGCGCAAAAGGCGGCGGGGCGCGACATCCGCATCGTCTACTCTCCGCTCGACGCACTCGACATTGCCGAGCAAAATCCCGAACGCCCGGTCATCTTTATGGGCGTCGGCTTTGAGACCACAACGCCCACCATTGCCGCCGCTATCCTGGAAGCCGACGCGCGCGGGCTCCAGAACTTCTCGGTCTACTGTGCTCACAAGACCACGCCGCCGGCTCTGCGTGCAATCTCAAACGACCCCGAGACGACCATCGACGGCTTTATCCTGCCTGGTCACGTCGCTACCATCACAGGCCTGGCACCCTTTGGGTTTTTGGTCGATGAGTTCGAGACCCCCGGCGTAGTCACCGGATTTGAACCGGTCGATATCTTGCAGGGTATCTGCATGCTGGTCCAGATGATTGTCGAGAACAGGCCGGCGATCGACAACGCCTACCGCCGCGGCGTCAATGCAGACGGCAATCCCGTAGCGCGCCAGCTGGTCGAGCAGGTGTTTGAGCCATGCGACACCACGTGGCGCGGGCTGGGGCCGATTGCCAATTCGGGCCTTTCCATCCGCCCCGAATTCGCGCGCTTTGATGCCGGCGCCCGCTTTGACGTGCCCGTTGAGGCGACGGTTGAGCCACGTGGGTGCCGCTGCGGCGACGTGCTGCGCGGTGCCATCACGCCGAGCGACTGCCCGCTCTTTGGCCGCACCTGCACGCCCGAGCACCCCGTCGGCCCCTGCATGGTGAGCTCCGAAGGCAGCTGCGCGGCGCACTTTAGATACCGCGACTAGCCCGGACGCACCCGCACGCTGGCACCACCCACGATTGGAGTTTTCGATATGTCCCATAGCATCACCGATAGCACTGTCCTGTTGGGCCACGGTTCCGGCGGCCAGATGATGAAGCGCATTATCGATGAGGTCTTTCTGGATGCCTTTGGATCGCCCGAGCTGCTTGCGGGCAACGATGCCGGTGTCGCCGCGCTGCCCGCAAGCGGGCGAATCGCCATGTCGACCGACAGCTTTGTGGTAACGCCGCAGTTCTTCCCCGGCGGCAATATCGGCCGTCTCGCCGTATGTGGAACCGTCAACGACGTCGCGACCTCGGGCGCTAACGTGCGCTACCTCTCATGCGGTTTTATCCTCGAAGAGGGCTATCCCATGGACAAGCTGCGCCAGATTGTGCAGACCATGGCCGAAACGGCACACGAGGCAGGCGTGAAGATTATCACCGGCGACACCAAGGTGGTCGAGCGTGGCGGTGCCGACGGCGTCTACATCAATACCGCCGGCGTGGGCGAAGTGCCCGCGGGCATAGCGCTCAGCGGTGCAAACTGTCGGTCCGGCGACGCCATCCTGGTATCGGGTACGCTAGGCGACCACGGCATCGCCATCATGAGTCAGCGCGAGGGCCTGGCGTTTTCAAGCAACATCGAAAGCGACGCTGCGCCGCTCAATCATCTGATTGCCGACGTGCTCACCGCCGCCCCCGACACCCGCTGCTTCCGCGACCCCACGCGCGGCGGCCTGGCATCCACACTCAACGAGTTTGCCCAGGCCAGCGGCGTTGCCATGGAGATCGACGAGAATGCCGTGCCCGTGCGCCCCGACGTGCAGGCGGCATGTGAGATGCTCGGTTACGACGTTCTGCAGGTGGCAAACGAGGGCAAGATGGTTGCCGTCGTGCCGGCCGAGCAGGCCGATGCCGCGCTGGCGGCCATGCGTGCCGCGCGCTACGGCGAGAATGCCGCCATCATCGGTCGCGTGCTGCCGCTTGGATCGGACGCTCGACCCGCCGTGCGCGTACGCACCGGCTGGGGATCGACCCGTATCCTCGACATGCTCGTAGGAGAGCAGCTGCCGAGAATTTGCTAGGGCGGAACCGCACGGTCGGCGCGATGTGGCCTGATGTCTCTGGAGATGTTCAGATTCCAAGCACGCCCAACGCGGAAGCCCAGTATTATGGGGTGCGTTTTGAAACCCAATGACGGGAGTTTTCATGGCAGCAGCTTTTTCCCATGTGATCTTTGACCTGGACGGCACCATCCTCAACACGCTCGAGGACCTGGCAGCCGCCGGCAACCATACCTGCGAGACGCACGGCTGGCCCACGTTTGCCGTGGACGAGTACCGCTACAAGGTGGGAAACGGCATGCTCAAGCTGGTCGAGCGCTTTATGCCCGCCGAGTACGTGGGCGACGGCCGTATGTTTGAGCAGACGCTTGCCGAGTTTAGGGCCTATTACGGCGAGCATAAGGAGGATCACACCGCCCCCTACGCCAGCACGATTGAGATGCTCGACCGTCTGCGCGCCGCGGGTGTGCAGCTTGCCGTGCTCACCAACAAGGACCACGTCTCGGCGGTGCCGCTTATCGAGAAGTACTTTGGCCCCGACCGCTTTGCACTGGTCCAGGGCCGTGTCGACGCTTTTCCGCCCAAGCCCGAAGCGCCCGTCACGCTACATGTAATGAAGGAGCTGGGCGCCAACCCGGCGACCACGCTCTATGTGGGCGATTCGGATGTCGATGTTCTGACCGGTCACAACGCCGGCCTTAAGAGCGCCGGCGTCAGCTGGGGCTTCCGCGGCCGCGCAGAGCTGGAGGCCGCCGGCGCCGACTACGTGGTGGACACCCAGGCAGAGCTCGCGACACTGATTCTGGGCGAGTAACGAAGCCGGCGCTTAACGCGGCTGCGACAATTCTTCTGCGCGGAAAGCGCGTCCCGTTTTGGAGCTCCGGAATGGGATGCGCTTTCCGTTTGTGGCCTGTTGGGGAAACGGCATCCCGTTTCAGAGCGATTTTCCGGGTCGCACTTTCCACAACCCACCCCATCCGGAAACCACAACCCACTATTCGCCCAAATACCGGGTCGTATTTTCCCGAGCATTCGATGCAACGCTTATGCAAGGAGTGTCCCCAACTGCCGGCAGAAAAGGAACGTCCCCAAGTGCCACCTTCGGCAGCGATGGCAACGCCGTTGTTCGAAGAGTGTCCCCAACGACTAGTCGTTTAAGAACGTCCCCAATGACTACGTCGCGGGTAGAGGACGGACAGCGAAAACGCCCCTAAGCGAGCAAGGTGACGTGAAATGAAAGGGCGCTGACCTTCTGGTCGCGCCCTTGAAATTGAACGTCAGATTGCCGCTTAGGGGCGTTTGCAGCGTCGAGCAGTTGCGGCGTTTGGTAAAACGCCGCAACGGACTAGCTCATCATGGCCTTCATCATCTCGTTGGTTGCGGAATCGTCGGCAGACCACTCGCCATCGTCATTGCAGGAGTACTTGAAGGTGACCGTGGTGTCCTTGGTCTTAGCAGCCTTAGTCACATCGACCATAACCTGACCGGCCATCTTGTACAGCTCGTCATCGGAAGGCATCGAATCGAGCGCGGCGACCTTCTCCTGGTACTGGGTGGCAAAATCCTCAACGATCTGGTTCATGGACTTGCAGGTAATGGTGACCTCGGCAGTTGCGGTGCCCTTGTCCTCGTCGACCGTCACGTCGCCGATCTTGTAGTCAAAACCCTCGAGATAGCTCTTGGCGTACTCCTTGGGATCGATGCCCAGCTGCTCGAACTCGTCGCCCGAGGCCTCTTCCAGGCCGGCGAGGAAGTCGTCGCCGCCGTTCTTGACCTCGTCAAACTGCGTCGAAAGATCCTCGGTAATGAGTTCCTCAACCGAAGGACCTCCGCAGCCGGAAAGCACAACCACGCACGCGACCAGAACAGCCATCAGGGGCACAAGCAGCAGCTTCTTTTTCATGAGATTCCTCCCAACAAGCGGCACCGCGCTTCCCGACGCGGCGCACGTCGTAACAATAAGGCCATACTAGCCGCTAACGAACACCCCCGGCAAAGCAAAGGCGCAATCGGCTCGATTTAACGTCCGAACGGTTTACCGGTCCGCCCAACGCGCAATAAAACGTTCCGCCGCATTGCAATAAAAAAGGGTGGTCGGACAATTCGACCACCCCAAAACACCCTTATGTTGCCGCAGACTACTTGCGGACGACCTTGACGATGACATCGCCGGCGGCGACAGCGGAGTCAGCCTCGACGGCGAGCTCGACGTCGGCGAACTCGGCGGTGTTGGACACAGCCACGACGACGCAGTCCTTGTAGCCGGCAGCGGCGATCTTGGCGCGGTCGATCTTAAGCATGGGCTGGCCAGCCTTAACGACATCGTCAGCCTTGACGAAGCCCTCGAAGCCGTCGCCGTTCATGTTGACGGTATCGACGCCAACGTGCACCAGAACCTCGATGCCGCTATCGGACTGCAGGCCCACGGCATGACCCATGGTGACGGTCACCTTGCCGTCGCAGGGAGCGTAGACCAGGTCGTCCTCGGGCCACACGGCGCAGCCCTTGCCCAGAACCTCGCCGCCAAAGACGGGATCGGGCACGTCAGCCATCTTAATGACCTTGCCCTTGACGGGCGAGCACAGCACGTCGGCGCCGGCAGAAGCAGAGAGGGAGGCAGGAGCAGCGGCAGCCGCGGGCTCAGCCTTCTTCTTGAACATATCAAACAGACCCATGCGTTTTCTCCTCTTGATTAAGCGCAACGTTATGCGCATGCCTATGGTGATTATAGTGCCAAATGATCAAATTGCTAAGGTGAGAGCTCGAATCGCAAGCCCTTTCAAGCCCTTTCAAGCCCATCCCAAGGCTTTTCCCCAGCGGCACTCATATTGTCGATCAAGCCAAGCCCTCGCTACCGTTGGACTTGATGATCTTCTGGTATGCGAAGAAGCTGTCCTTGCGGCGGCGCTCGTAGGTGCCGGTGCCGTCGTCGTACTTATCGACATGGATGAAGCCGTAGCGCTTGCGCATCTCGCCCGTGCCGGCGGAAACCAGGTCGATGGGACCCCACCAGGTGTAGGCAATCAGGTCAACGCCGTCGGCAATGGCCTCGCCCATGGCCTTGATGTGGCTGCGCAAGTAGGCGATACGATACGGGTCGTGGATGGAGCCGTCCTCCTCGACCTCGTCGTAAGCGCCCATACCATTCTCGACCACCATCAGCGGAATCTCGTAGCGGGCGTAAATCTCATTGAGGGCGATGCGCAGGCCCAGAGGATCGATCTGCCAGCCCCAATCGGTGGACTCCAGATAGGGGTTCTTGCCGCCAAAGGTCATGTTGCCCTCGGTCATCTCGTGGTCCTTGTGGGTGCCCACGGTGCCGGACATGTAGTAGCTAAAGGTGTAGAAATCGACCTTGCCGTCGGCGATATCCTGCAGGTCGCCGTCCTCCATCACGAGCTCAACATCGTTCTCGGCCCAGAAGCGCTTGGCGTAGAACGGGTACTTGCCGCGCACCTGCACGTCGGAGCAGTACCAGTTCATGGTATTCATCTCCTGCTGCGTGGCAAACACGTCGGCCGGATCGCATGTGGCAGCATAGGAAAGGATGAAGCAGTCCATGTTGCCCATCTTGAACTGCGGGTAGTGCTCGTGGGCGTAGCGCACGACGCGGCCGCTGGCCACGAACTGGTGATGCAGGGCCTGCATACGGGCCTGCGGCGTGGCGTGGACCGCCGAAGCCGGACCCTCAAAGCCCTGGATCATGCTAGTCTCAAAGAGGTTGCCCATGTCCTGGGTGCCGCAGTTGATCTCGTTGAAGGTGAGCCAGAACTTGACCTTGTCCTGGTAACGGTCGAAGACGGTCTGGCAGTACTTCTCAAAGAAGCCGATGAGCTCGCGGCTCGCCCAGCCGTTGTACTTCTCGACCAGATGATAGGGCATCTCGTAGTGCGACAGGGTCACGAGCGGCTCGATATTGTGAGCATGCAGGCAGTCGAAAACGCGATCGTAGAAGGCGAGGCCGGCCTCGTTGGGCTCGGCGTCGTCGCCGTTGGGGAAGATACGGCTCCAAGAGATGGACATGCGGAACATGGTAAAGCCCATCTCGGCGAACAGCGCGATGTCCTCCTCGTAGTGATGGTAGAAGTCGATACCGTCATGATTGGGATAGAAGCGGTCGGGGTCGATGTCGATCGTAATCTGACGCGGCTCCTTGTAGCTGCCGCCCAAGAAGTGGTCATCGACGGAAGGACCGCGGCCATCCACGTTCCAAGCGCCCTCAAACTGGTTGGCGGCGGTGGCGCCACCCCAATAGAAACCCTCGGGGAACTTGATGTTTGCCATGAGCATCTCCTTTGCATCGCGGATCGATGAGCTGAGTATCGCCTGCGCACGGGACGGGCAGAAGCGGGCGCGCCAAACCCGACACTTCTTTTCGTTCTCGAGTCCTGCCGCCGCCCCGTCCCTGACACTTCCTGATACCTACCAAAAAGGGACAGGTTTATTTTGGCAGGTTTTATCTGGGCAAACGCCGGCGGTAGGCGGCCGGCGTACAGCCATAGCGCTCGGCAAACTTTTTGTAGAAGAAGCTCATATTGGCATAGCCCACCTCGCGCGCTGCGGCCTCTGCAGTAGCACCGGTGTCGAGTAGCGCCGCCGCGCGTGTCAGGCGGCTCTCCTGCACGAGCTGCATAAATGTGCGGCCCGTCTGCCGCTTGAGCAGCGCGCTTGTGTAGTTGGGACTCAGGTGCAGGTGGCGGGCCAAATCGTTGAGTGTGCAATCGCAAGCATGCCGCTCGATGTAGCTCATCGCCGCCGCAACCTGCGCCGAGGGAAGCGCGGGTGCGCCCGTTTGCAGCAGCGCGGCCTCGTAGCTTTGCATGAGCTCGACCAGCAGCAGCTCAAACAGCCTCGACACGATCTGGGGGCTCGCTGTCGTCGGCTCCAGGAGCTCGCACAACATCTCCTGCATATACCGGCGCACGCGGCGGCTGTTGCCCGTACGGAAATGCACGTGCCCGCGATGATCGGTCTCGTCGTTAAGTGCGTTGAGCAGGAACTGCGAGACGGCGCTTGCGGACGAAAGGCTTTGCTCCAGGCTGCGGCGCAGCATCGGCCGCGAAATGACAATGCTCAACATCAGGTCGTGCTCGCCGAGCTCACCTACGGCATGTGGACAGGCGGCATCGAGCAGAAGCACCTCGTTTTGAGCAAGCGTAAGCTGTTCGCCGTTGACGACCTGCGGCGCGTGCCCGCGATAGACATAGCTGATTTCGACATAATCGTGCACATGCTCCGGTACAGGGTTGAAGCGCGAGTTGCGCACGATTGATAGACCCTCGGGCATGCCTTCTTGGTGCAAGGCTTGCGTCGGGTCACCGATTTTATGGATATGTTTTTCACCGATACCCTGCTGATGATCCCAGCTGAACGCATCATTCCAGTCATAGCGGGCGCCTGCGTGGTAAGCACGCTCGCTGTCGGTCAGCTCGAGCAGAAGGCTGTCTAAATGCGTAAGATCCATGGCATCACAATCGTTGATTCGGTCATATTCTGCTGTGGTTTTGATATTAGCAGGACGGCGCGCTCGGCGTACTCTGACTTCAATCGATTTAAAAGGTTGGTTTTAGAGGAGTGGATATGACGGCATACGACAACCATGTGCTTCCGTTCTTGTGGCTCAAGGGCGAAGAACGCGAGACGATTACCGAATACTTAGAGCAGATTGCCGGGGCGGACATCCGCGAGGTCTGCCTCGAATCGCGCACGCATCCCGAGTTTTGTCGCGACGGCTGGTGGTCCGACCTGCGTTTTATCATTGGCGAGTGCAAGCGCCTGGACTTGAAGATCTGGCTGCTCGATGATGCCCACTTTCCCACGGGCTACGCCAACGGCGCGCTTGCAGGCGAGGATGTAGACCCCGCGCTCAATAAGACCGTGCTTAAGCATCACACGGTAACGGTCGTCGGTCCCCAGCCGTCCACGGTCATTAAGCTCGGCAATCTTATGGATCCCACGGAGCGCTTTGTGGGCGCGGCGACTTTCGACGCCGCCGGTGCACCGCTCGATCTTGAGCTCGCCGTTGAACAGACCGAGGACGGCACTCCCGCCCGCCTGCGCTTTGACGCTCCTGTCGGCGTCACCACCCTCGAGCTCTACGTCACCAGCCAAAAGACCGGTTTTCGCGATGAGTACATCAACATGGTCGACGCCGATTCGTGCCGCATGCTCATCAACGCCGTCTACGAACCCACGTTTGAGTATCTGGGCGACGAGTTCGGCAAGACCATTCTGGGCTTCTTTACCGATGAACCGGGCTTTATGAACGAGAAAGGTGCGACCCTCGAAGACGCTTCTAACAGCAGCTTTATCGGACGCGGCGACATGGCGCTACCATGGTCGGACGAACTTGCGCGACACCTGCACGAGGCACTGGGCACGAATTGGCTGGCTGAGCTCCGCGAGCTTTGGACGCGCGACCCCGCCGGTGCTCGGGTCCGCCACGCTTACATGGACATCGCCACGCAACTCTACCGCGCGTGCTTTGACGAGCAGATTGGTGACTGGTGCCGCGAGCGCGGCGTTATGCACATTGGCCATGTAATCGAGGACAAGAGTTGCCACACGCGCTTGGGCCAGGGCGCTGGGCACTACTTCCGCGCCGTCGCCGGGCAGGATATGGCGGGCATCGATGTGGTTATTAACCAGCTCGCCCCTGGCATCGACCACGGCCCTTACAGCTACTTCCATGGCGCATGGAACATGGAGTTCTTTACCTACGCGCTTGCCAAACTGGGCTCTTCGGCCGCGCGCCTCGACCCCAAAAAGCAAGGGCGCTGCATGGCCGAAGTCTTTGGCGCCTTCGGCTGGCACGAGGGTCTGCGCGAGATGAAGTGGATTGCCGACCATATGCTCGTCCGCGGTATTAACTGGTTTACGCCGCACGCATTTAGCATGGCGCCCTTTCCCGATTGGGACTGCCCGCCGCACTTTTACGCGCACGGCAACAACCCGCAATGGCCGCACTTTGGCCAGCTCATGAGCTATATGAACCGTACGGCAACGCTGCTTTCAGGAGGCAGCGCCGCGCGTCCCGTCGCCATTCTGTACCACGCCGACGCCGAGTGGGCCGGCAACGCCATGCCTATCGAGCGCGTGGCCTCCGAGCTCACGCGTGCGCAGATCGACTTTGATTTTGTGCCCGCCGAGGCTTTTGAGGATGAGGACCGTTACGAGGTTTCGATTGCCGACGGATTGCTTACCGTAAACGATTGTCCTTACCAGGCGTTTGTTATGCCAGGAGCTTCATTTATTGGTGCTGCGACGGCGGAGGCAGCGAGACGCATGGCGGATGCAGGCGTTATGGTGCTTGCCGTCGACGAGGTGCCCGGCACATTCTACGATACCGATGGCGCGGTCGAGCTGGGAGGGCTCGTCGCAACGCCGCTCGCCGATGTCGCCCGCGCGCTTGCAAGCGCGGGACTGCAGACCGTTGTGCCTGACACACCGCAGCCTTGGCTACGCGCACTTCGCTACGAGCGGGTGGGCGAGACCTACGTTATGCTCGTCAACGAGCACCCACGCGAGCGCATCGACTGCACGGTTGCGCTTGCGACAGGCGAGCGCCTTTGCGGCACGCGGCTCGACCTGCTAAACGGCGCCGGGCCCGTTGCGTTTGACGGTGCGTTGGAGCTCGCACCCTTCGAGAGCTGCATCGTTGTTTTGCAAGCGAGCAGCGAGGATGCGCCCGGAGACGGCGAAGTCGACGCCGATGCATCGCTCGGCCTGCGCGTCGAAGGCCCATGGACCGTTGCCCTCTCCCCTGCCGGCAGCAATGGCGCCTTTGGTGAAGCACAAAAGCTCAAACACCTGGGCGACCTTACGGCCGATCTGTTCACCGGCACCTGCGGCACCTACCGATATCATGCGTCGTTTGAGCTGGCCAACGATTTCACCGACGCCACGATCGACCTGGGAGACGTCTACGAAACCGCAACGCTCACGCTCGATGGACGCTCGCTCGGCACACGCATCTGCCCGCCCTATCGTTTTGCCGCCGGCGCACTTTCCGCCGGTGCGCATGTGCTCGCGATCGACGTCATCAACACGCTCGACCATGCGATTCCCGACATCTTCGGCCTCACCGAGCCCGTCGCCCCCAGCGGCATCCTCGGCCCCGTTACCCTTTGCGGGCAAAACCTGCCAAAATAAACCTGTCCCTTTTTGGCGGGTTTGGCGAGTGTGGGAGTTCGTATGGATATCAAACGCAAGATCACCGAAGCGCAGGGCCTCACCCCTACCGAGCAACAGCTCGGCATCTCGGCCCTTGCCATGGGCGAAGACGCCCGTGGGCTCTCCATCAAGGAATTTGCCGCGCGCACCAACGTTTCTGTTGCGAGCGTCCACCGTTTTTGCAAAAAGCTCGGCCTCGAGGGCTTCAAAGATCTCAAGGTCGAGCTCATCCGCCTGGCAACCGAGGCGGGCAACCGACGCGACGTGGACATCAACTTTCCCTTCGACGCCACGTCCACCCCTGCGCAGGTTATGGAGCGCATGGAGGGGCTCTACCAGACCACGCTGGCCGAAACGCGGGAGCTGCTCGACCCCACGCAGCTTGACTACGCCGCCAAGCTCATCGCGAACGCCCGACAGGTCGACATCTACACGGGCTCGCACAACCTCTATCCAGCGGGAATGTTCCGCGACCGCCTGCTCTCCGCCGGCAAAAGCGCAACGTGCCACGACGGTGTCGAGGCCCAGGTGCGAACGGCACTCGCCTCGGACCCCGACCATGTGGCAATCGTCATCTCTTACAGCGGCCTTGCCCCCAACCTCAAGGACATCTTGCCGATCCTCAGCAGTCGGCATGTCCCAATCATCGTCATCGGCACGCCTTATTGCGCTCGCATTCACCCCGGCTTTGCCGCCTACCTTACGGTGAGTGACCACGAGAGCATGACGCATCGCATCACGCAGTTCGCCAGCCACATCGCCGTGCAATACGTGCTCGATTCGCTCTACAGCAGCTACTTCGCCAAAGATTACGCCCGCTGCTCCGAGTTCCTAGAGCGCTCATTCCCCTACACCCGCCTCCCGGGGCTTAAGTAGCGACGAGCGTGGTTCTCGGACGCTTATCTAACGAGAGCAAGTAGTCATTGGGGACGTTCTTAAACGACTAGTCAAACAAGAACGTCCCCAACGACCAGTCGTTTAAGAACGTCCCCAACGACTACCCATCCGGAGCAAGGCAACGCCGCAAGAAGAGGACGGACAGTGAGCGACGTCCAGGGCGAACAAGTTGGCATGAAAAAGGCGAGGCATTGACCTTCTGGTCATGCCTCGCCTTTTGAATGACAAATTGTCGCCCTGGGCGGCGCGCAGCGTCGGCCGGTTACGGCGTTTGGTAAAACGCCGTAACTACTCCCGAGCTCCGTACTGCTCGTAATAAGCGTCGATGGCGGCCTTGAGCTCGTCGTCGATGACGACCTTACCGTCAATCTCGTGGTTGTAGAGGGTCTCGACGACCTCGGCCATGGAGACGATGCTCGCGACGGGGAAACCGTACTTGGCCTCGATCTCCTTCTGCGCGGTGGTCACGCCACCCTTGCCGACCTCCATGCGGTTGAGGGACACGATCAGGCCCTTGATCTCGACATCGGCAGCAGCCTTGACCTTGGGATAGGTCTCGTCGATGGACTTGCCGCTGGTGGTGACATCCTCGACCATGACCACGCGGTCGCCGTCCTGGGGCTCGTAGCCCAGCAGGTTGCCCTTGTCAGCGCCGTGGTCCTTGACCTCCTTGCGGTCGCAGCAGTACTTGACCTCCTTGCCGTACAGCTCGTGGTAGGCAATCGCGGTCACGACGGCCAGGGGAATGCCCTTGTAGGCCGGCCCAAACAGCACGTCAAAGTCGTCGCCAAAGTTATCGTGGATGGCCTGGGCGTAATACTCGCCCAGCTTCTTGAGCTGGTAGCCCGTCACGTAAGCACCGGCGTTCATAAAGAACGGGGACTGACGGCCACTCTTGAGCGTAAAGCTGCCGAACTTAAGGACGTCGGACTCGACCATAAACTTGATGAACTCTTGCTTGTAAGCCTCCATGCGGGCTCCTCTCGTAATCGCGTACGTACCTTCCAGTTTAGCGCAGGCAAAGCGTAGATGCGGGCGCGCTTTGGGGCCACGGCATTCTGTAAAGGCTTTGTCAAAGGGAATGGTTTTCCGAACAATGGGGTTGACATGTCAAACCCCCTCATCAAGAATACGGGCGGATTAAAAAGGGGTACGAGATACCCAAAGCGCGCTGCGCTCAGCCTTTAGGAGGTGTGCCATGGAAGGCAGTCCTAGTCGAAAAACCTGCATGTCGCCCTCGGCACGCCGCGAGGACTCCGCACACGCATAAACGCCACCGGCAGATCGTCAACCCCTCCCGCAAAGGTGCCTGTCCCCTTTGTGGTGGTTCGTGAGCTTGACGTGAGCGACATCTAGGTTTTTTGCAACTCAATACGACACGTACGCTAACTCCCTTCAACAAGGAGGACCCTATGCTGATGCTCAAAACCGCCACGGTACTCGAAGCTATCTCCAAGCGCCGCCGCACGGCGCGCCCTGCCGCTCACACCGGCCTGTCCAAGAACACCATATTCGCCGCCACCCATAGCGCCGAGGACGCCCTCGTACTGCTCGACGCCACGGCAAACGGCCTCACCGCCGAGCAGTCAACCGAGCGCCTGGACGCCTCCGGCCCCAACACCATCGAGGCACCGACCAAGACGCTCGCCCGCCGCATCGCCGATGCGTTCATCGATCCCTTCGCCGGCATCCTCGCCGCGCTCGCGCTGGTCTCGCTCTACATCGACGTGCTCGCCGTGCCCGAGCCGCAGCGCGACCCCTCCACGGTCATCGTCATCGGCATCATGCTGCTGGTATCGGGCGGCATGAAGTTTATCCAGGAAGCCCGCAGCGGCAATGCGGCCGAGGCCCTTAAGGACCTGGTCTCCAACACTTGCACCGTCCTGCGCGACGGCGAGCGCGTCGAGATCCTCTTCGACGAGCTCGTCCCCGGCGATGTGATCCGCCTCTCTGCCGGCGATATGGTGCCGGCCGATGCCCGCGTCATCACCGCGCGCGACCTGTTTGTGATCGAGTCCGCACTCACCGGCGAGAGCGAGGCCGTCGAGAAGACCGCTGCCATCACCGTCGTCGATGGTGCCGACGGCTCCGCGCTGCCACTCTCCGCCTGCAAGAACATCGTCTTTACCGGCACCTCCGTGCAAAACGGCACCGCCATGGCGCTTGTCGTTGCCACCGGCTCGGACACTTACCTGGGCGGCATCGCCAAGATGCTCAACGGGCGCGGCGAGAAGAGCGCGTTTGATCGCGGCGTCTCGAGCGTCTCCATGTTGCTCGTACGCCTCATGCTCGTTATGGCGCCGGCCGTCTTTGCCATCAACGCCGCCACCAAGGGCAACGTCATCGACGCGCTGCTGTTCGCCACGAGCGTGGCCGTGGGCATCACGCCGCAGATGCTTCCCGTCATCGTGACCACGAGCCTGTCACAGGGCGCCAAGGACCTCGCCCGTCGCCAGGTTATCGTCAAGGAGCTGCCGGCGATTCAAAACCTGGGTGCCATGGATGTCCTGTGCTGCGACAAGACCGGCACCCTCACCGAAGACTGCATCGTGCTCGAGCGCTATCTCAGCACCGACGGCAACGAAGACGCACGCGTGCTGCGCCATGCATTTTTGAACAGCTTCTTCCAAACCGGCCTCAAAAACCTTATCGACCTGGCCGTAATCGACCGTGCCGATGTGACGCCCTCGACCGTCGTGCCCGATTCTATGCTGGGCCAGAGCCTGCGCGACCGCTATACCAAGGTCGACGAGGTTCCCTTCGATTTCTCGCGCCGCCGCCTGAGCGTAGTTGTCGCCGATGCCCAAGGCAAAACCCAGATGGTCACCAAGGGCGCTGCCGAGGAAATGCTCGAGATCTGCTCCTTTGTCGAGATCGATGGCATCGCTCAGCCGCTCACCGACGAGAAGCTCGCCCAGATTCGCAAGCAGGTCGCCGGACTCAACGCCGAGGGCCTGCGCGTGATTGCCGTGGCGCAGAAGACCAATCCGCGCTGCGTGGGCGAGTTTGGCATCGCCGACGAATGCGACATGGTGCTGATGGGCTTTTTGGCCTTCCTCGATCCGCCCAAAGCAAGTGCCGCGGGCGCCGTCGCCACCCTCGAGGCCAAGGGCGTGGCGGTCAAGGTCCTAACCGGCGACAACGACCGCGTCGCCGCCACCGTCTGCGAGCAGATTGGCATCGACGCGAGCAACGTCTTGCTGGGCTCCGAGATCGATGCACTCGACGACACCGAACTTGCCGAGCGCGCCGAGAAAACCCACCTCTTCGCCAAGCTCTCGCCGCTGCAGAAGGCGCGCCTGGTGCGCGTCATGCGCGAGCTGCTCGGCCACACCGTGGGCTTTATGGGCGACGGCATCAACGACGCCGCCGCCATGCGTGCGAGCGATTGCGGCATCTCGGTCGATTCGGCCGTCGACATTGCCAAGGAATCCGCCGATATCATCTTGCTTCAGAAGGACCTGGGCGTGCTCGAGCGCGGCATCATCGAAGGCCGCCGCACCTACGGCAACCTGCTCAAGTACCTCAAGACCACAGTGAGCTCCAACTTTGGCAATGTGCTGTCCGTGACCGTCGCGAGCCTGTTCTTGCCGTTTTTGCCCATGAGCGCCCTGCAGCTGGTACTGCTGTCGCTGGTCTACGAGATCGTGTGCATCGCGCTGCCGTGGGACACCGTCGATGACGCCTGGACTGCCCGCCCGCGTGCCTGGGACGCCGCGTCCATCAAGGGCTTTATGCTCGAGCTGGGCCCCGTGAGCTCGCTGTTTGACATCGTGACCTTCGCCGCGCTCTTCTTTGTCGTGTGCCCCGCCGCCGTGAACGCAAGCTGGCCCGAGCTTGCCGCCGCGGGCGACGTCGCGGGTATGGCGACCTTCGCTGCACTCTTCCAGAGCGGCTGGTTTGTCGAGTCCATGTGGTCGCAGACACTCGTGGTCCACATGCTGCGCTCCCCGCATCTGCCGAGCCCGCGCGACCACGCCGCGCCCGCACTGTGCGTTCTCACCGTGCTGGGTCTGGCGCTCGTCACCTGGCTGCCGGCAAGCCCCATCGCCGATGCGCTCGGCCTTACGACGCTGCCCACGAGCTTTTTCGCACTGCTCGTCGGCATAGTCACCGCCTACATCGCGCTCACCCAGCTAGCAAAGCGCCGCTACATCGCCCGCCACAGCGAGCTGCTGTGACGCGCGACCCATCAAGCGGTCAAAAAGTCCCGCCTCAAATTAAACCGCCCCCATTTCCTGTGCTAAGGAAATGGGGGCGCTTTACGCCGGCCTTTATCTTTTTCGACAGCCTCGTTTGGCTCGCGCTACACCAGACGCATGGCCTCCTGGACAGCACCGTAAAGGTTGGCGTCGTTGCCGAGCTCGGCCGCCTTTATCTGCGGCACAGGAATGCCGGCAAGGGTCCCTTGGTAACTCGCGAGGGCCAGCGGCATCTGCGCACGCAGGGCATCGACGAGCTCGGGATGGCACGAGATACCGCCTGCGATCACAAAGACCTCGGGGTCGAGCACGGCCTGCAGGTTGATGAGCTGTCCGTCAAAGGCGCGAGCGTAGCGGTCGAGCGCGCGCTGCGCCGCCTTGTCGCCATCCGCAATCCATTCAAAGACGCGGCGGCCGTCCACCGGAGAATCCGCAGGCAGGCCCTTCTCGGCAACGACAGCATCGCGGAGCGCACGCCAACCGCCCGAATCGGCAAAGGAGTTTCCCATGCCCGCGGCAGTCGTGACATCGTTGCGCAAGAAGCTGAACTCGCCTGCAAAGCAGTGCGCGCCGCGCAGGACCTTGCCGTCGATGACGATACCGCCGCCGATGCCCGTGCCGATAGCGAGCACCACGCCAAAACGCGTCCCGTGCAGGGCGCCGGCCGCATACTCACCGAGTGCACAGCACTTACCGTCGTTATTGACGGCAACCGGCACCCCCAGCGCCTCGCGCATGATCTTTCCCAGTGGGCAGCCGTCCATAAACGTCAGCGCACCGCCGCGATGGATCGTCCCCGTGACATCTTCCTCGTAGATACCGCCGGGTGCGCTCACGCCTACGGCGCTCACGCGCTCACGGTACGGCTCGACGAGCCCGATCAACGCCGAAACCGTCTCCTCAGCCGTGGTAAAGCCCGTCGGCAGGCTCCCGCGCTCGCGGATGGAAAAATCCTCGCCCAGCACAGCCCATTTAACGGCCGTACCGCCCACATCGATTCCAAAGAACTCCTGCATATTCGCCCCTCACGCGCCATGGCCCCGGACGCGCATCGCCGTGACCACCACAGGGGCTGTCCCCTTATGATGGTCATGCGGTAAATCACGCCCGGAGCCAATTATCTCTCTGTTTTACGCCTCTGCTTTGGTCAGACGAAGCAACATATACTGCTTACTAGGGAGGTCGATGCGGAACTTGCCCTCAAAGGTTCCGGGAAGCTCTTCCTCCGTCATGTCCCATGTGTCCACGACATTCACCTTGTAACGAGCGCCCGCCTCGCCCTCAAACTCACGATACGCCGGACGGTTGAACCCAAAGTACATAAGGACATCGGCAGTCCCGTGGCCATGATCGTTGGACATACAGGTGACATCCCAGGTAAACGTACCGTCAAGGATGCCGACCTCATCGGGCACCCAGTCAAAATCGGCCGGCAGCGCCTCCATGTAGCGACGGCAAAAGCCAATGCGATCGGGCGAATCGCCGTAGAGCTTGCCGCCGTGCGCCCACCACAGCTTGGGTCCGCGGTCGACGTAGGTCTCACCGTGGGTCACATAACCGCCACGCAAACTGCCCTCCCAAAAACGACGTACGAGTTCCTGAGCGGTCAGGTTACCCCAGCCCCAGTTGATGTTGCCCTCATAGCCGACCTCGTCGATCAAAACCGGCTTGCTATACTGCGCGCGCAGCATGGTGACGTCCTCGGCTGTGTTCTTGAGGTCGCACCTCTGGTAGCTCACGTGCGTAATCCACGGATGACTGTGGTCAAAGATCTCACGGCAATTGTGGATACTGCGCAGATGACCATACGGGTCGTTCGCCATGATGATACGGGCATAGCGGTCCCAGTCCTCGGCCGGCTTCCACGGCATAAGGTCCCACTCATTGGCGAGGCTCCACCAAATGTTCTTGTATGCCGAGAAGCGACGAGCGACATACGTCAGGTAGAAAATATCCTCCTCGCGCGTCATACGAGAGAAGCCCCAGTCCTCAGGCTTGTCATACGGATGCAAAACGATGAGATCCGCCTGGATACCCAGCTCGTCAAGCTGCTCGATGCGGTGCTCGAGGTTTTCCCAAAACGGCTCATAGAAGCGAAAATGGTCGAAATCGCCCTTCTCGCCTTCATAGGCATACATCGCTGGGTCCTCAACGTTATAGTCGTAGAACTTGGGGAAGACGCACATGCGGATCTTGTTAAAAGGTGCCTCTGCGAGCGTCTCGAGCGTCTGCTCCTGCAGCTGAACATCCTGGTTGGTCCAGGCATAGCATGTGGTGCCAAAGGGCAGGTAGCGCGTTCCATCCTCGTAGGCAAAGTTGAAATCCTCGTCGGTAATGAACGGAGCTCCGTGGGCGAGCACATCCTTTGCCAGCAGCACGCGACCATGATTGGCGCCCGTGGCGGGCACGGCCTCAAAAGAGCCGGCGGCACCATCGAGCTCGGGGTCATTGGAGATCACCGTGTAGTTCCAGACACCGGCACTCTCGGGCATAAAGTTGATTCCGTAGCAGCCATTGCCCTTGTAGAAGCCATGGACCTCAAAGCTGTCCTGGCCATCCGCGCGGTCAAATCGCGCCGACAGCTCGACTTCGACATAGGGATTGCCGGCCGCAGTGCCCGCGAGCTCGAGCTTAAACACCTTGTACTGCTCGACGATAGTCATGATAACGCCTCCAAGTTAAGCGATTGAATAGTCGGAGTCCGTCGGGCAACACGAACGCAGCCCGACGGAATGAAAGAGAGTGGCAAATTACTTGGCGCTCTTGATGAGCGCGATGGACACATAGCCCACGGCGATGAGCACGATGGAGATTGGGAACGCCATGAAATAGGAGCCGGTGGCGACAACGATTGCCGAGGTCACGATGGGGCCAAGGATCTGACCGATGGTGTTGGCGATATTGAGGATGCCCAGGTCCTTGCCGGCGTTCTTCTTATCGGGCAGAACATCGACATTGAGCGCCTGGTCCACGGAAGAGTAGATACCGTAGCCAAGTCCGGCGAGCAGAGCAAATCCGTACATGCCGATAACGGACTTAAGTAGCCAGGGCAGGGCGATACCGATACACATCATAATCGTTGCGACGAGGATGATAGGCTTGCGGCGGCCGATCTTGTCGGAGATGGCGCCCGAGGTAAGCGAGGCGACAAGCGACACGACCATGATCACGACGGACATACTCGAAAGAACTGCGCCGGCTTCTGCCACGGGAAGACCGATGTACTTCTCGAGGATGTAGAGCTGATAGCCGTTGATGCAGAAGTAACCGAAGATGAGGAGCAGACGGCCAAAGAGCGCCAGATAAAAGTCGCGGCAGTTCTTGGTGGGCGGAACGAACATGAGCAGCAGCGACTTGAGATTGAGCTTCTCAGACTGCTCGCCCTCGTCAAGAGCGGCAGACTTCTCGCGCGGCCAAATGATGACGGCGAGGATGCCGGTCAGCAACCAAGAGACCGTGCCGATGATAAAGCCAGGAACTGGGTTGGAGAGGAACTGCGTACCGATGATGGTGCCAATCGACTGGCCGGCCGTTGCGCCGCCGCCATAGAATGCGGAGAGCGTGCCGCGCTTGTTAAGCGGGATGCGGTCGGAAAGCACGGCAACAGCAGGGGCAAGCATGCAGTTGAGGCCAATCTGCAGCACGCACCAGGAGGCGACGATCATGGGAAGTGTGGTCGCGACCGAAGTGCTCCAGAAAGCACAGCCGCAGATAAAACCGCCGAGAACGATAAACGGTGTGCGCTTGCCAAAGCGGCTGTGGCAGCGGTCGGAAAGCGCGCCGAAAACGAGATTTGAGAACAGGGCGAAGATCGAACCGACCGAGTTCATCGCCGCGAGAATTGCCTCGGGCTGGCCAATATTAAGGCCGTTAAAACGCTCGGGGAACAAGACGTTGGAGCCGATTGTTCCCGACATCATCCACATGATTCCGAAGATGATAAAGCCGATCATAAAGCGCCATGTCTCGGTTTTGGTCATGGGCTTTCCGGTATCGGGGGCGATGGCGTTCTCGTCAATCGCCGCGGCGGTTTGATTTGCCATGGGATAGATCCTCTCTGTGATGGAATGCGCGAGGGCGCTCGTGCACCAAGGGTCAAGGGGTCAAACCCGCTGGATGCGGCGGCCGTGGAATGGGGTACAGCTGCTCGCGAGCGCCTGTTGGGTTGTTACTTACTAACTAGTAAGTAACTCCACGACCTGTATAATACGCTTACTAAGTACTTAGTAACCTATAAGAGCGGTAAACGGTTGTTTTGAGCCGCTGAACGGCTGAGGTAAGCTATGGGGGTATACAAAAGGCATTTGGCGGCAATACTCGAGCCGCCCTAAATAAGGCAGCGCGATTTATATGGACACTCAGAAAACTCCCACACCCGCGGCAAAGAAACGCAGCGCTGCGGCGCAGGAACGCCTTGACCAGATTGTTTCGGCGGCCGTGCGGCTTATCAACGCGCGCGGCTTTAACGGCATGTCGCTCCAGGCGGTAGCCGACGAGGTGGGCATCACCCAGGCGGGCGTGCTGCACTACGTGGGCAGCAAGCACGGGCTTTTGGTCGAGGTGATCCATCGCTATTACGATCGCAGCTCAGCCTTAGACGACTATCTCTCCCTCTTTCATCCTGGCGGGGCATTTGAGGGCCAGAGCCCCAAGATTCCCGAATACTGCCGTCTGCTCGTGGCGGAGAACAACAGTCAGCCCGAGCTCGTCATGCTCTTCCAGATGCTCAATACCGAGGCCATGAGCACGGAGAGCCCCCTGCACGAGTATTTCAACGACCGCTCGCGCGGAGCTATCGAGCCCGAGCCCGATGTTAACTGGAGCGTTCCCGAGGGAATCGACGCCACCGAAGCCATCTCGTGCGCGCTGGCGGCGATGTACGGATTGGAAGGCCGTTGGGTGGCGCGACCCGACGAGATCGACTATCCCGCCGAGTGGTCTAAGTTCGAGGACATCCTCTTTCCCCTTCCCCTCTGGGAGGGCTACCGTTAAGAGCGGCGGTATGCAATCGCCATTACCAACCGCAACGGCTGTGTCGATACAAAAAGGTCCGGGCTACCACCCGGGCCTTTTCTCTTGCGTTATTCCGTTTTCCTTAACGCGCCGGCGAGACCACGAGCAGCGCGTCGTGCTCAAAGGGATGCTGAGCCACGCGCACGGTGCCGTCACCGTTGTCGCGGAC
This sequence comes from uncultured Collinsella sp., assembly GCA_900552755.1. Lineage (GTDB taxonomy): Bacteria > Actinomycetota > Coriobacteriia > Coriobacteriales > Coriobacteriaceae > Collinsella. The sequence continues at coordinate 12,652 of USAY01000004.1, read as the reverse complement.
GGGCAGCTTGGCGATGCGCTTGTCCTCCATGTCGAGGACCGTCGCCGTCCAGCCGCGCGCGCCGTCGAGCTTAAACTTGAGCGCCGTGGTGCGCGGCAGGTACGTGACGACACGATCGCCAACGCGCGCCACGCGAATGGCCTCGCGTGCATCATCGAGAAGCTCCTGCGCGGGGACCACGGCAAGTGCGTCATCGCCAGCCGTAGCACCCAGACCGGCAAGCACGTGCTCGATCGCGCCAAAGTCCCAAACGCCCGCAAATTGCAGGCACTCCTGCCAGCGGAACGGCATGTCGAAGCCCTCGCCCAGCACCGAGCCCTGACTCTTGCTGGTCTGCCAGTTCCAAACACCGTGCGCGCCATAGGTCACACCCGCGCTGGCGCCGGCAAGGATCGACGACCACACGCTCGCGCGGCAGTCCTGCGCGGTGAAGCGCCAGTACACGTTGCGCGACGCACCCATCTGCTCGTAACAGGGCTCGGAGTTGACCATCGGCTTTTTGGGATAGTTGGCGATAAAGTCCTGCGGCAGGTGCCATGCCTCGGGCTGGCCCTCGTAGTTGTGACCGGGCTGGAACATGTAAAAGTCCAGGCGCTCCAGGTACTGTGACGGAATGGTACGGTTGCCGCGGTTGATATGCATGGTGCGCAACGCCTCGGGCGCGCGCTTGATGACCTCGTCGAGGGCATCCTCGTAATAGGCGATCGCCTCGTCGCTGGTAAAGTCGGTATCGCCCGTCACCACGTAGACGGGGTCGAACTCGCCCAGGTTCTCGACGACGCGGGCAACGTGGGCACGAACCTCCTCGCGCGGCATAACCTCGGCACCGCAATGCTCGGCAATCTTGGCGCCCCAGGTGCCGGGCACGTAGTTGCACCACATAAGCACAAGTGCCGGACGAATGCCGTGCTCGACGGCATTACGGCACATGGCAGCAGCGCGGTCCCAGTACGCCTGGTTGGGACGGGACCAATCAAAATGCACGCCGTCCTCGCTGGCATAGGGCCAAATGCCCAGATCGGGGCAGCAGCGATCCCACTGCGGCAGCGTGTTGATCTGCAGCACGTTCATGCCCTGCTCGGCGCGACGGGTCAGATAGTAATCCCAATCGGCCTCGGTAATGCTCGTAAACGCGCCCCAGCACGTATCGGCAAACCAAAAGAACGGTTTGCCCTCGCACAAAAAGCCGTCCTGACGACCGTTAACGGTCAGCTTTCCCAAACTCATCTGCATGTCCTTTCGTTTGATAAAGGAGTTGCGAACCGGCAGATTCTTTCGCGGTAACCCCGCGCGAAAGCCTCCGTCGTTTAGCAAGCCCTTGTGGGCGGGCACCTCCCATCCCAATCAGTCTACCTTGTAAGAAGGGCCCCGCCGGGCTTGCGCCTGACGGGGCCCTGTCGTGTAGGTAAGGTCGTATGTGACCGAATGGCTTGGCCTTAGGCCTCCATCTCGGCGAGCTCCTCCTTGGAGAAGCCAGTGGCAAAGACGACGGCGGCTGCGATGACAAAGGAGATCGCCATACCGACGATAGCCCAGACGGTGTTCATCTGGCCACCCTGCAGGTAGTTAGTGAAGACCAGGAAGTTGGAGGCACCGCCGGCCAGGTAGTAGGTAACACCCATGAGGCCGGAGAACACAGCGCCGATGGCACCGCCGATGAACATACCGAGCATGGTGCGACGGAAGCGCATAAGGATACCGAAGAGCGCAGGCTCGGTGACGCCGCCGGCGATGGCGGAGATGACGTAACCCAGGGCAAGACCCTTCTCGTCGGGGTTCTTCATCTTGAGGAAGGCACCGAAGGCGCAGCCCCAGACGGCGGCCATAGCGCAGTTGGTGGAAACGAAGACGAAGGGATCGTAGCCGGCGGCGATGATCTGAACCTGAGCGAGCAGGATGACGGGCATGTGCATGCCGCAGACCACGAAGAGCTGCCAGAAGGCGCCGAGGATGGCCATGACGATCAAAATACCGATACCGCCAAGGTCGGCAAGACCAAAGAGGGCATTGGCGATGACGTTGCCGAGCTCGTTACCGATCGGCGCAAGGACGATGAAGGCGATGGGGATCGTGACAATCATGGTGCAGAACGGCGTGAAGACCGTGGACAGCACGTCGGGCATGACCTTCTTAAAGAACTTCTCGATGAAGTAGAGGACCGGCACTGAAAGGATGATCGGCAGGACGGACTGCTGGTAGTTGGCAGCAGCGATCTGGATGCCGTAGACGGAAATGATTCCGCCACCCTCCTGAGTCGCGACACTCACGACAGACGGGGCCATGAGGGCGCCGCCAAGGAGCATGCCGAGCACCGGGGTGGCGCCGAGTTTCTTAGCGGCGGCATAGCCCAGGTAGATGGGGATAAAGGTAAACGTGGCCTCGTACAGGGTGGTGTAGAGGAACGTATAGGTCGGATCGGTATCGGAGATAACGCCGAGCATGGTGGGGCCGAGGACGGCCGCGATGGTACGGAACAGACCGCCGGCCATGAGCAGCGGGATGAGCTGGGTCATGGAGCCGGACAGATAGTCGAGGATGATGTTCGGCAGGTTCTTGAGCTCGAACTTCTCCTTGGGAGCGTCGAGGTTCTCGTTGACGGCCTCACCCTGCTTGACGCCGGAGATGGCGACGAACTCGGCGAGCACCTTGGGCACGTTCTGGCCAATGATGACCTGGAGCTGGCTGCCGGCGAACTGGCAACCCAGAACACCCTTGACCTTCTTGATCTTCTCCACGTCGGCCTTGCTGTTATCCTTGAGCGTCAGACGCAGGCGCGTCATGCAGTTGGTGGCAACGGAAACATTCTCCGCGCCGCCCACGAGCTCGAGGACATCGGTGGCAATCTGCTTGTTATCTACTGCCATGGGACCCCTCCCCATATCTTCGTGTGCCAGCCCCTTGGGCTTAGGCACGCCCTTGGCCCGGCGACTATAACCCCTTACGGTTGCCGGACCCTTGGATACGCTTTTGTAAACAACATGTTTACTGAACGTTTACGTGCTTTAGTTTACACGGAGCACCAAATTTGTGGCAATTTTGCCATCCACAGTCCGGTGAACGGTAGGAAATCGGGGGTGAACGTATTCGAATGGCGGAAGATGGTCTTTTTAACCGGCTATTGATATATAGCCATTTACGTGGGATTTTATTTTGATGAACACCTCACTGATCTGTTAACTCATCAACAGAATCCCTGCTAGAAGATAGTAAACACATGTTTAGTAGTTCATGACGTGTTCAGTTTTACCGTTTACCGAGTTCATCTGCTTGTTCTACAAATCTGCATTAAACTAAACATGTTTAGTTTGTATTGCCGCACACGTTTAGCTCTCGCGGCACAAGGGAGGCAGCTCATGGAACTCAAATCGTGTACGTACGCAACCGTCACCACCTTGGGCGACTTTGGCCCCTGGATCAGCAAGGTCGTACTCGACCTGCCCTGCACCGTACGCGCCAACGACATCGACGCAAACACCTTCCATATATATGTAGAGCGTCACGAGCGCACGGGCGAGGTCCTGATGCGCAAGGAGCGCGGCGCAGATCATGCCGCGCCCTCCGTGGGCTATGTCAACGTCCTCACCGCTTATCCGTGCAACGAGGACGGCCGTAAGCTCGCTGTGGGCACCCATGTGGCGCTCGAGGTCGCCGAGCAGCGCCTGACCAAGACCATCGAAGGCGGCGTCATGGGCTCGCACATGCTCGATGACCAGCTGCGCATCACGCAGCTCGCGGCTCTTCCCGGCAATGACGGCGACGATCCCACCTGCGGCCTGGTCTTCGACACCTGCCGTGGCGATATCTGCCCCGCGCTCAAAGGCTGGAGCAACGCCACGCAAAAGACCGCCGTCGACGGCATCGCGCTCGAATACGGCTTCTTTGAGCCCAGCTTTAAGGCCGAGGACTCGGCATGCTTCAACCCCTTTGCGCCCGAGGCCACGGCCGTGCCCCAAAAGGCGCCGCTCGTGGTGTATCTGCACGGCGCCGGCGAGGGCAAGGGCACCACGCAAGGCGAAGGCGCCACGCGTGCCTATATCGGCAATCGCGTGACGGCCATTAGCCAGGCGCAGATTCAGCGCTACTTTGGCGGCTTTGCCTGGGTGCTCGTGCCGCAGTCGCCCACGTTTTGGATGGACAACGGCGTCGAGCAGCTTGGTCACTCCAACCAGAGCATCTACTCCCCCGTGCTCAAAGCGCTTATCGACGAGTTTGTCGCCGAGCATGCCGACCGCATCGACACCGACCGCATCGTGGTCGCCGGCCTTTCCAACGGCGGCTTTATGACCCTGCGCCTGTGCGCCGACTACCCCGATTTCTTCGCCGCGGGCCTTCCCTGCTGCGCCCCGTGGTACAACGCCACGGACGAGGACGTAGCCGCGCTCGCCAAGACGCCGCTGTGGTTTACGCACTCCAAGGGCGACGAGCTCGTGCCGCCGCAACAGACCGTGCTGCCGCTCACGGCGCGCCTGCGCGATGCCGGCGCCAACGTGCACCTCACCTACTTTAGCCATGTCGAAGACCTGACCGGTCGCTATCGCGAGGCCGATGGCTCGCCTAAGAAGACGTTCAACCACGGCGTGTGGATCCACCAATTCAACGACCTGTGTTATCAAGACTTCGACGGGGGCAACGTACTCATCGACGGCGAGCCGGTGGGCTGCTGGGAGTGGTCGGCCAGAGTTTCGAGGTAGCCATCCCATCGGGGGCCCTGACCTTTAGTTTTGTAAACGTCCTCGCGCATGAGCCCCGCCTATCCTGCTCCTTCGGAGCATCGGATAAGCGGGGCCCGCGCTGCGGAATGTTTACAAAACTAAAGATCAGGGCCCCCTAAGTTAACGTTGTTCGAAACGCTGGCCGGGCGCTTCCGGCAGCACGCCGGGTCGGTGGCGATGGGGGCGTGGGTCCCGTCTTGCCTTGCGCGTAACTGGCTGAATTGATTTTGATTGGAGCTGTTCCTATGTCCCAAAAGTTGACTCGGGTGATTGTTACCACTGATATGGAAGTCGATGATATGAACTCGCTCGTTCATTTGGCTCTGTATCTCAACTTGCTTGATGTTCAGGCTGTGGTGTATACAGCTTCGCAGTATCACTTTCTTGGGGATGGGATTCATACGCTGGGCGAGGTGAATACGCATTGGCGGACTAAGGGGCGTCGCTCTTACGAGTGGGCTGTTGTGCCTCATGAACCCGATCCGCTGGCTGGGGAGCTTCGTGAGTATCGTCCGTTTCCCGAGCATTGGATTGAGAGTCTCTGGAGCAATGAATATGCCCAGGCTTGGCCGCAGTTGCAGGCGAATGCGGACGCTGCCGACGAGCCGCCGTTTCCCACGCCCGCGCAGATGATCGAGCGTACGTTTGTGGGAAATGTTGCTTTTGAGGGCGATGTCCGCGAGGAAACATCAGGTTCGCGCGTCATCGCCGACGCCATCATGGACGATGATCCGCGTACATTATGGCTGCTCAGCTGGGGCGGCATGAACACCATCGTTCGCGCCCTCATGAGCATTGCCGAGCGTTATCGCGCCACGCCCGAATGGCCTGCCGTGCAGCAGCGGGTCTATCAGAAGGTGCGCGTGATGGGCGTTGCCGATGGCATAGGGCAGGACAACTCATGGCTCGACCATGGACGCGAGCTCTTTCCCGAGCTCATCTTTTGGTGTGTGCCCTATATTTATGGCGGCTATGTCGACGCCAAGATGGCTCAGCCCGATACGCTGCCACTGTTTAAGGCTCCTTGGCCCGAGCAGAATCTCACGCAGGGCAACGGCCCCCTCATGGCGCGCTATATGCTCTATGGCGATGGTAAGGTCTACGAAAACGAGCCCGAGCGCTTTCAGTTTGGCAAGCATGCCCGTCTGGATTGGGGCCTGGAAGGCATACCCGCGATGCAGTTTGAGCGCGGCGACTTTATGGCCGAAGGCGACAGCATGACCTATATTCCGCTGCTGTCGTTTGGCCTGCGCGGTATCGACGACCGTGGCTTCGACACACTGCTCGGTCGCATGTTTCTTGATGGGCATCCCGATACGGACGCACCCGCCGGTTTTGCCGCCATCGGCACGCCCGTAGACGGCAACCCCAACCCCTACCTGCGCGCCTATCAGGAAGACTTTGCCGCCCGCGCGCAATGGTGCGCCCATGATCCGGCGTCTTGCTTGCATCCGGCACATGTTGTCGAGGTCACGGCCGACCGCAGCGCTACAGCCGGCGAGCGCGTCGTCCTTGCAGCGACCATCGTCGACCCCGACGGCAAGGGCTTTGATGCACATTGGGATGTCGCCGTGGACCCGTCGAGCTATGCAGGCGCCCAAGACCTGTCGCTGTGGCAGGAATGCACGGTGAGCACCGCTTTTATCGTACCCGCCGACGCGCAGCCCGGCGATCGCTTCGTGCTCACCCTTACCGTGCAGACGCGCGGCGAGCGCCCCTGCAGCCGCTACGCCCAGGTTGCCGTGACCGTGGCATAGCAAGGACGGCGTCCACATTCGACAGCCGCCACATTCGACAAGGAGTGTCCCCAACTGCCACTCATTTAAGTACGTCCCCAAGTGCCAACTCAGACAGTAGATGTTTAATCTGTTTCGTAAATTGAAATGCGTAAATATGGTTAGTCAAAGAGTTGAAGTTTGGTTAAATAATAACTGTAAATTCGGTTAAACGCACTGGTAAACAATGGTGATAATTATGCCAAAGAAGTACTACACTAGAATTATCGAAAATGAGCTCGACCAGCTGCTGGGCATATTCGGTGCCGTTCTCATCGAAGGACCGAAATGGTGCGGGAAGACGACCACAGCCGAGACCCGTGCGGCGTCCAGGCTCCTTCTCATGGACCCGTCCCGCAACTTCGAGAATCGCTTACGCGCCGAGACTGACCCAGCTCTTGCCGTTTCCGGCGAGGTGCCACGGCTAATTGACGAGTGGCAGGAAGTTCCGAAACTTTGGGACGCGGCACGATTTGAATGTGACAACCGTGGCGGTGAGCCTGGCCAGTTCATATTTACGGGGTCGGCAACACCGCGAGACGACAAACGTCCGATGCACAGTGGCGCTGGAAGGTTCGCCAAACTGAGCATGGATACCATGACGCTTTTCGAACTTGGGAAATCCAGCGGTGCAGTTAAGCTGTCGGGCATTATTTCTGGCAAAAAGTTCAATGGCGCTTTTGGGTCGCTGGATTCTGCCTCGATTGCCGAGTGCGTTGTTCGTGGTGGATGGCCTGCGGCGGTCGGACACGATGCGCGGGCTGCGTCCGCGATGGCCAAACGATACATCGACATAGTTGCCGAAGAAGATTTGTCCCGTGTCGACGGCTCTCGCCGCGACCCTGAAAAGGTCAAAGCTGTCATTGAATCGCTTGCGCGCAATGAATCCACTTTGGCGACACTCAAAACGCTCGTAGCCGATCTTGGTGGAGAGGTGTCGAGACAAACGGCGTCATCATACATATCTCTTCTCGCTCGGGTTAATTTCGTTCGCGATATTCCCGCATGGAACCCTGCAATGAGATCTCCAGTGCACCTAAGAGAATCGAAGAAGCATCATCTCGCTGACCCGTCACTAGCGGCCGCTGCGCTCGGGGCGACTCCAGAGACATTACTGCTGGACTTCAAGACGCTTGGACTGCTTTTTGAATCGTTGGCCCTTCATGATTTGTGGGTTTATGCGCAAGCAAATGGAATGGGTCTCTATCACTATCACGATTCTCGCGATCTAGAGGTCGATGCAGTCATTGCGGCTCCCGGTGGAACGTGGATTCCGATCGAAGTTAAACTCAGCTCTGCTCAAATCGAAGAGGCGTCTGACAGTCTCGTTGCTGTCGAGAAGCGTATGGTCGCTGCCGGAAACAACCCGCCAGTTTCGAAAGTCGCAATCATTGGATTTGGCTCACAAGCCTATGTCACTGACCGCGGCGTCCAAGTTGTTCCGCTGGATGTTCTCGCGCCGTAGTGCAATTGCAAGTTTTAACTTCTTTTGCTTTCTTTCACTTCTTTAAACGAAACACCCGGCGGGAATTAACTGCTCGCCGGGTGTCTTGGTTAGGAGGCTGTAGCTGTTGGAAAACCCTAGGCCAAATCTTCGCCGTTGGTGGCGATGACCTTCTTGTACCAGTCGAAGCTCTTCTTCTTGGAACGCTTGAGGGTACCGTTGCCCGCATCATCGCGGTCGACATAGATAAAGCCGTAGCGCTTGGACATCTCGCCCGTGCCGGCAGACACCAGGTCGATCGGGCCCCAGGTGGTGTAGCCCAGCAGGTCAACACCGTCCTCGGTCACCGCGTCGTGCATCGCGGCGATATGATGACGCAGGTAGTCGATACGGTAGTCGTCGTTGATGGAGCCATCCTCCTCGACAACATCCTTGGCGCCCAGGCCGTTCTCGACCACAAACAGCGGCTTCTGATAGCGGTCGTACAGGTCGTTGAGGGTAATGCGGAAGCCCAGCGGGTCGATGGCCCAGCCCCACTGGCTCTCCTGCAGGTAGGGGTTCTTGGCACCGGCGAAGGCGTTGCCCTGGGTGCGCTCGACATCGGGGTTATCGGCACCGGCGGAGCAACGGGTGCTGTAATAGCTAAAGCTGATGAAGTCGACGGTGTTGGCGGCCAGGATCTCGCAGTCCTCGTCCGTCATGCCCACATCGATGCCCAGACGCTCGAGCTTCTTGACGGCATAGGCCGGGTAGTAGCCGCGGCTCTGGACGTCGACGAAAAAGTAGTTGTCCTGGTTGTCAATCTGCGCCTGGCGCACATCGCCCGGACGGCAGCTGTAGGGGTAGTAGCTACCTGCGGCAAGCATGCAACCGATCTTGACCTCAGGGTCGATCTCGTGAGCGATCTTGGTTGCCCAAGCGCTGGCGACGAGCTCGTTGTGGGCGGCCAGGTACTCGACGGCCTCCTTGTTCTCGCCCTCCTCAAAGACCAAACCGGCACCCATAAACGGCAGGTGCAAGATCATATTGATCTCGTTGAAAGTGAGCCAGTACTTCACCAGGCCCTTGTAGCGGGTGAAGATCGTGGTCGCGAGGTTCTTGTAGAAGTCGATGAGCTTGCGGTTGCGCCAGCCGCCGTACTCCTTGATGAGGTGAATCGGGCAGTCGAAGTGCGTGATGGTCACGAGCGGCTCGATGCCGTGCGCCTGGCACTCACGGAATACGTCCTCGTAGAAAGCCAGGCCGGCCTCGTTGGGCTCGGTCTCGTCGCCGTTGGGGAAGATACGGGTCCAGGCCAGGCTCATGCGGAAGGTCTTAAAGCCCATCTCGGCGAAGAGGGCGATGTCCTCCTTGTAGTGGTGGTAGAAATCGATGCCGGTCTGCGCGGGATAGTAATAGCCGTCCTCGAAGTCGAGCATCTTGCGCTGGCCGGAGACTACCGCATAGCGCTCGGGGCCGTGCGGGGCCACGTCCACGTTGGCCAGGCCGCGGCCATCCACGTCATAAGCGCCCTCGCACTGGTTGGCAGCCGTCGCGCCGCCCCACAGGAAGTCTTTACGGAAAGCCATGCATCGATCCTTTCACACGCTGTTTGTCGTAGTTTCAGTATCCCCGTAAGCAGCGCGCCGCTCAACGGCAACGGCGCAGGCCGACACTTCTTTTCGCGCGCAGGCGCTCGGCAGCTGCCCCCGTCTGACACTTTTTGATACCTGCCCGCCCAAACCACCACAAAGGGGACAGGCACCTTTGCGGCGGATTGGGCACGGTTTGTCTCGATCTGTAACAGTTAGGCAGCCAAAACCGGGCCTGGTGTTACAGGTCGAGATTTTCGGGCGGACCCCTGCGGTTTGTCTAAATCTGTAACAGGTAGAGACGATTTAGCCCGTTAGATGTTACAGATCGAGACAGTAGATTCTAGTCGCAGGTGATGTCGAGGTTTTGCCGGTGAAGCCTACGTGACCGCCTTCGCTCAACAACTCATTTGACTGAATAGGGAAAAAAGGAAAAAATAGGAAAAAAAGGAAAGGAGACTTATGACTGAACCCATCTTCTCCCCCTCATTTGGAAATCGCCCCTCTTATCTAGTCGGGCGCGAAACGGTAATTTCGACATTCATATCCGGCCTTGAGCAGGAGCCGGGCAATCGCGACCGAGCCATGCTCATGCTTGGTCAGCGAGGCAGCGGCAAGACAGTTCTTCTGTGGGAACTTGCCGATCGCGCACGCAAGCTCGGCTTCGTTGTCGCCACGCCTACCGTGGCCTCCGAGGATATGCCCGAGCGCATTGTTGAGAAAATCCAAGAGGCAGGCGAGCCTTACGTCAACAAACGCTGTCTTCCCAAATTCACGGGTGGCAGCCTGAGTGTTTTTGGGTTCTCGGCAGGCCTCGAGTTCACACGAGACGTGCAGGAGACCAAGAGTTTTCAGTTCAAACTCACGCAGCTTGCGCGCAAACTGACCGAGCAGGGACACGGCATCCTCATCCTCATCGACGAGCTCCAGGCAAATTCGCCTGAGATTAGACAGCTCGTCACCGCCTATCAAGAACTGGTCGGCGAACGACTCAACGTCGCACTCGTCATGGCGGGCCTTCCGGGAGCCGTCTGCGCAACACTCAATGACCGCGTGCTGACGTTTCTCAACCGCGCTCGCAAGGTCACGCTCGAACCGCTTTCGGTCGGAGATGTCGACGCCTATTACCAGCGGGCTTTCGAAGAGCTCTGCCTTGATATTCCAAGCCATCTTCGCCTCTGTGCCGCTCGCGCGACCCAAGGCTCACCCTATATGCTGCAGCTCATCGGCTATAACATCGCCAATCGCTGCAAGGCTGGAGAACGTGCAGCGCGCGAGCAAATCGACGGAGCCATCGAAGCGTCGAAGGTCGATTTCGAAAACGATGTCTGCGAAACGACGCTCACCGCGTTATCGGACCAAGACGTCGCGTTTCTCGCCGCGATGACCGATGACGAAGGCGGCGTGTCGCGCATCTCCAATGTGGCCGAGCGCATGTCAGTCACACCCGACTATGCGCAAAAGTATCGCCGGCGCCTCATCGACGCCGGCGTTATCGAACAGGCGCGCCGCGGTTACGTGCGTTTCGCTGTTCCATATATGTCTGATTACCTGAGCAGCCAGCTCTAGGCAACCACCACGAAGGAGACAGGCACCTTTGTGGTGGCTTGGGCAGTTGCGGTGAAATAGTTCCTGTTTTGCGGCCCGCGGTGCCTAAACAGGAAGTAGTCCACCGCAAGTTAATGCAGTTAGTCGCGGGTGATGTCGAGGTTCTTGCCGATGAGACCTACGTAGCCACCCTCGGCAGCCTTGGGGCTGTCGGCGTGGCAGAGAACCCACTTGTCGGCCTTCCAGTAGCAGTAGCTGTCACCGGCGGCAGGCATGTCGGCTGCAGCCTCGGGGCGCGGGCCATTGGTGCCCGCCGGCAGCGCCACCATCACCTGGAAGCCGCCGTCGTCGACCATGCAGGGCGTGTAGTGGAGCGTGGTGTTGAAGACTTCGACGACCGTACCTGCCGGCACGCGGAACGCCTTGACGCACGCGGTGTCGAGCTTGCCGCCCTCGATCTCCCAGCGATGTGCCACGAGCAGGATAAAGTCGCGGGCGCCCAGGTTAAATTCGCTGGCGCGGTGATACTCCAGGCAGTTGAGACGCGTGTTGTGGCCATTGCACCAGCCGAGCTGGAAGGGACGGCCGCCAAACATGAGAAAGCCCAGTTTATCGGCATCCTTGACGCCCTCGAGCTCCGGCGCACTTGCTACGTACTTGCTGCCCTCGGGGATGGGTGTGGAGGCAAGCGCCTCGAGCACGGGCGACGTAAGCTCGGACAGAACGTTATCCCAAACATTGCCATAGGACTTGAACTCGGGATCAGAGACAGAGTAGATATGCATGTTCGCTCCTGTTCGTTTATGTGACAGTATGAACATTCTAGAACAAACATGAGCGATTTTGAACGCTCGTCCTGACCACTCAACAAAAAGGCGCCCCCGCCTAAGCGAAGGCGCCCAATGCGCGCGTTTTGGGCGATAAAGCCCTTATGCCTGCTGATAGTGCAGGTGCTTCTCGTCGATATCGGTCAGGTCGCGGTCGAGATAGCGGCGCGCGAGCCAGTTTGCCATGGGGAGGTTCTGGTCCAGGTAGTTGCCGCACTCCTCGGGAGCGGCTCCGGGGACATCGACCTCGAATCCGGCGACAAACTCAAACAGCTCACGCACGAGCGGCAGGATCTCCTCGCTCGTCACCTCGCCAAACACGACCAGGTAAAAGCCCGTGCGGCAGCCCATGGGGCCAAAGTAGACAATGCGGCTCGACCACTCGGCATGATTGCGGAGAAACGTGGCACCCAGATGCTCGATGGTGTGGCACTCGGCCGTGTTCATGACCGGCTCCTTATTGGGCGTGGTCAGGCGCAGGTCAAAGGTGGTGACGGCGGCGCCGGTCGCCGGATCGCGGTCGATGCGGCTCACGTACACGCCGGGCTCAAGTAGCAGATGGTCAACGGAAAAACTCGCGATGCGCTCCATGGCAGATCCTCTCGGTAGTCAATTTGGGACGGGGCTCTTCTAGCTGATTCGAATGGTCGCACCAATCATACCAGTCAAAAAAGCCCCGTCCCAAATGAGCTGCCCGGGACGGGGACCGAATGATTATTTAAGGCTCTGTTAGACCAGGATTGACATACATGTGTCCCCACGGTGCCATATCGTT
>USAY01000003.1 GCA_900552755.1 uncultured Collinsella sp. | reverse complement strand
AAAGAGAAGAGGCGGGGCATGCCCCGCCTCTTACACCACATCTCTGCGCGCTACCGAGCAGAAATAGCTGTTTTTCAAATTGAAATAAAGCTTCATTCTTAGTGAAGAAGCAGACTAGTAAAATCGTAACCTCTTCGCCAGTCTATAGAGTCATTTAGTAGTGACTTTGGGTCTCTTGTCCTTTACGCCTCCGTGGGTTCCACGCCAAGCTCGTTGCGGACGAGCTCGAAGGCGGCGGCGATGGCCTTGTCCATGTCGTAGTACTTGTAGCCGCCCAGGCGACCGGCGAAGACCACGTCGCCCTCCTGCGCCGCCAGCTCCTCGTACTGCCTGTACAGGGCCTCGTTCTTGGCGTCGTTGATGGGGTAGTAGGGCTCGTCGCCGGGCTTCCAGTCCGCCGGGTACTCGCGCGTGATGACGGTCTTCTCCTGCGTGCCGAACTCAAAGTGCTTGTGCTCGATGATGCGGGTGTAGGGGACCTCGCGCTCGGTGTAGTTGACCACGGCCACGCCCTGGTGGTCGGCCTCGTCGAGCGTTTCGGTCTCGAAGCGCAGGCTGCGGTACTCGAGCGTGCCCAGCTTGAAGTCGTAGAACGCGTCGATGGGGCCGCAGTAGATCGTCTTGGCGGCGATGTCGGGCTCGGCGGCGGCCAGCTCCTTGTACTCCACGCCGCAGCGCACCTCGACGCCCTCGAGCATGTTGGCGACCATCTTGGTGTAGCCGCCCATGGGTATGCCCTGGTAGCGGTCGTTGAAGTAGTTGTTGTCGTAGGTGAAGCGGCAGGGGAGGCGCTTGATGATGCTCGCGGGCAGGTCCTTGCAATCACGGCCCCACTGCTTCTCGGTGTAGCCCTTCACTAGCGTCTCGAAGATGTCGCGGCCGACGAGCGACAGCGCCTGCTCCTCGAGGTTCTGCGGCTCGCCGATGTTCTCGGCGGCCACCTGCTCGGCGATCTTTGCCTTGGCGTCCGCCGGCGTGACGACGCCCGGCCACATCTTGGCGAAGGTGTTCATGTTGAAGGGCATGTTGTACATGTTGCCGTGGAAGTTGGCGACCGGCGAGTTGACGTAGTTGTTGAACTCGGCGAAGCGGTTGACGTAGTCCCAGACGTCCCTCATGGAGGTGTGGAAGATGTGCGCGCCGTAGCAGTGGACCTGAATGCCCTCGACGTCCTCGGTGTAGATGTTGCCGGCGATGTGGTCGCGGCGGTCGATGACCAGGACTGACTTGCCGGCGCGCTTGGCGGCGTTGGCAAAGACGGCGCCCGAGAGGCCGGCACCGACGACGAGGTAATCGAACTGGGACATGGATATGCTCCTTTGTATGTCAATTGGACAGTTACTTTAGTTTAGGGACAAATATTCCTGATGTGTTCGTATCAGGGGGGTTAGTGTAGCAGACGCTCCCTCAGCAGCTCCAGCGCGTGTGCGTAGCCCCGGTTTCTAGATGATTTAAAGAATCTGCTAATTCGTCTTCAAACACTCCGGCAAGACTTTCGATACGGCATTCATTGTCTGCGGCTTTAGGTACTGCTCGTTGAGCCGTGCCTTTCTGTATGCGTAGCGAGTGTCTGCCGAGTATTTGATCAACACATCGGTGAAAAACCGCTCCCAGCTCAGGTAGTCGCGGCTTTCGATATAGCTTGAGGGATCCTCGAGGATTTTTAAGATATCGTTACTGGGAATGAGGCCAGATTGCAGGAGTGTCCACTCGAATGATTCGGGGAGGAACAAGCGTACGTTCTTGTAAACGCGCTGTCCGAGCACCTTTTCGATGTAGGGACCAAATGCTGCTCCGTCTCCAATAGCAAGGATGTTTTGCTCGGGACATTCGTGAATCGTACGTTTTAGATTCGCAACGCCGGTGGCGGTATAGCAGGGGATCCCGAGTCGGTTGCAAAGAGCGTTGTAGAATTGATAGCCAGATTTGCTATCCTCGACAACTACGGCGTCGGGTACCTCGAATCCAACATTTAGATCCTGGTAAAGCATGTTTGCCGTGTGGCTGTATATCGGTTTTGTTACCGAGTAGAAGCGTTTATCGCTCTTTCGGCCATTGATTGTTTTACTCGTGGTGTTTACCAGCTTTAGGATCTCGTCGACACTGTAGGGGAGTTCGCTGGCGTCTCGGCGAGATATCAGGACAAAATAGTTGGACGACCCGTTAACGGCTTTTGCGAAGTCTTTTGAGTAGATAAATTCGTTACCCTCATCTAAAAAGATTATTGAGTCCTCGATAATCGAAAGCTCGCGTTCCCAACGCCTGCCAGATAGCGTTTCACAGGGAACGTCACAACTGAGCGTGACGCCGCTCTCCGGTCCACGATCGTTGTAGTCGCGAATCATCGAGATGAGCGTCGTTTTACCCGTGCCGCTGTTGCCGCGTATAAAGGAAATATTGCGCTTGAACGTGAGTGTGTATTTGACCTTTGCACGCTCTACGACAACGGTATGCGTTCCCTTCATTATTCATCAACATCCAAAAAGTCATTCGTAGCACCGACGAACTCCTGCATGTTCCTGACGATGCGGCCGTCGTTATCGATGCGAATCTCAAAACGCTTCCAAGGGAACTTCATGATGTGGTATAAGGTCACCAGCACATCCTGCTCTTTGCCGATCTTGAGTAGCCAGCGGGCACAGTTGTCTCCGCAGGTAGATGCGTTGAACACCATATTTGGGAGATTGCGCACCAGCAGCAGCGTCTTGACGCCACCGGACAGTTCGAGTGGGGTGATCGAGCCCAGCTGCTTGCTTACGATGTTGTGGGGGCCGATGAGCTCTGATCCGTCCACGCTTTTAATGATCTGTGCGGCCATAGGGTCTTCGAACCATGAGTCCAAGTATGAGTTCCTAAAGTAGGTCTCGGTATCGTAGATGGAACCGGGGTAATCTCCCAGATGGATGCTTAGCATGCGAGTCTCCAGACGTTGTGTGGCTGCAACGATTATATGCCAGTAATAAAGTGCCGCCAGTAGCGAGGTTGCTGCTGGCGGCACTGGCATTACTGGCGTGCGAATCGGGGTTGATGGATTTGCGCGCGAGACTACTTTTCGAGTCGTTCCCTCAGCAGCTCCAGCGCGTGGGCGTAGCCTTGCAGGCCTTCGCCCGTAATGGTGGCGAAGCAGGCTAGGCGTGCGTAGCTCACCTGGCGGAAGTCCTCGCGCGTCTCGACGGCGCTGATGTGGACCTCGACGGCGGGGATGGCGACGGCCTTGAGGGCGTCCAGGATCGCCACGCTCGTGTGTGTGTAGGCCGCCGGGTTGATGACGATGCCGTCGACCTTGCCGTAGGCCTCCTGGATCTTGTCGACGATGCTGCCCTCGTGGTTGGACTGGAAGACCTCGACCTCGTCAAAGCCCTGTGCGGCGCCTGTTTCCTTGCAGATCTGCACCAAGCGGTCGTAGTTGTCGCTGCCGTAGATGCCCGGCTCGCGGATGCCGAGCATGTTGAGGTTGGGGCCGTTGATGACGAGTGCTTTCATGGTTGCTTCCTTTGTGGTTGCGCAGTGTGCTGCGGGCCTTGGGGTTTGACGTTTGCCCAGATAAAACCTGCCAAAATAAACCTGTCCCTTTTTGGTAGGTTTTAAAGGGTGTCGAGGAGGGCACGGGCGGTGTTGGCGGCGCAGTCGCGTGAGTCGATGATGTAGTCGGCCCAGGCGCGGTAGCGGGGCATGCGCTGTTCGGCTAACTTATCGATGCCGTCGCGGGCGGTGATGGGACGACCCTTGTGGGCGAGCTCGTCGAGCTTGCGGTTGAGCATTACGATCAGGCTGTTCTGGTGCAGCAGCGGATAGTTCTCGTCGCGCGTGACGACGCCACCTCCCGTGGAGAGCACCAGGCCGCTGCGCTTGGAAATTTCGGCCAAGGCCGCCGTTTCCTGTTCGCGGAAGGCCGCCTCGCCGCGCTCGACGATAAAGTCGGCACAGGGCATGCCCAGACGCTCCTCGAGCGCGCGATCCAAGTCGATGTGCTCGCGGCCCGTGAGCTGGGCGATCTGCTCGCCCACGCGGGTCTTGCCCGAACCCGGCATGCCGATCAGCGCGATGTTTTGTTCGCGGCGGGACAGACGCTCCGTTACGTCTAAGATGCGCTTGCGCGGGGTGACTTGGCCGGTATAGTGCTCGACGGCCTGTGCCGCTTGGGCCACGAGCATCAGCAGGCCACCGATGCAGGGGATGCCGCGGCGCTCGGTCTCGAGCATGAGTCCCGTGCGGGCGGGGTTGTAGACAATGTCGATAACGCCTTCGAGCGCATCGAGCCCTTCGAGCGTGCAAGGCGCGTCGGGGCAATGGGGGAACATGCCGGCGGGTGTGCAGTTGACGAGCAGGGCGGCGTCGGACTGCTGCGCGATGTTGCCATAGTTGACCTCGCTCGTGCGGCCCACGGGCACCACGGTGGTGCCTAGGTCGCCGAGCACCATGCTGGCAGTGGTACCCGCGCCACCGGTGGCGCCGAGCACAAGGACCTTCTTGTCGGCCACTTCAACGCCCAGCTCCTCGACCAGGCACTGAAAACCAAAGTAGTCGGTGTTGTCGCCGCGCAGGCGGCCGTCGGGCAGGCGCGTGATGGTGTTGACGTTGCCCATACGCTCGGCCAATGGACTCAGCTCGTCCAGGTATTCCATGACGGCGCGCTTGTAGGGGATGGTCACGTTGGTGCCCTCCCACTCGTCGCCCGTCATAAAAGCCTCAAGATCCTCGGGCTCACGCTCAAAACGCACATACTCCAGGCCTGCGAGCTCTTTGTAGATGGTCGGGGTGTAGCTGTGGCCCAGCACGCGGCCCAGCACGCCGTAGGGGCGGGTTGCGGCGGTATCGGTCATCTAGAGCACCTCCGTGTAGCTGCCAAAGTAGGTGAAGCTCTCGCACACGTCGTCGATGGAATCAAGCAGGTCGTCGAGGGCCTTGCTGCCAAAGGGGCAGTCCAGGTCAAAGTAGAACATAAACTCAAAGTCGTGCCCGGGGATGGGGCGGCTCTCGAGCTTGATAAGGTTGATGTTGAGTGCGTAGAAGCGCTCGAGCACGCGATAGAGGGCGCCCGGCTCGTTGGCCGTGGTGATCATGAGCGAGGCGCGGTTGGCGCCGGGGTAGACGCGCGGCTCGCGGCTGATGACGACAAAGCGCGTGTAGTTGTTGTCCGAGTCCTGGATATTAGGCTCCAGGACCTCCAGGCCGTTGAGCGCCGCACAGCTGCGCGAAGCGATAGCGGCGACATCGGTGCGCTCGGAGTTGGCGACCATCTCGGCCGACATGGCGGTGTTGGGGTACTTGGTGGCATGCAAGTCGTGGCGCTCGATAAAGCCGGCGCACTGGGCGATGGCCTGGCCATGGCTGTAGACCTCGCGCACGTCTGCGAGCTTGGTGCCGGGCTTGACGAGCAGGTTGTGATCGATCTTGAGCCGGAGCGAACGCACGATGTGGAAGTCGAACTGGGCGAGCAAGTCGTAGACGGCGTTGACCGAGCCGGCGGTTGAGTTTTCGATGGGCAACACGCCAAACTCGCAGAAGCCGTCGCGCACGGCGCGCATGACGCCCTCGAAGGTCTCGAAGAACGCGATGTCGGGCACGTCGAAGAGCTTGCACGCAGCGATTTGGCTGTAGGCGCCTTCCACGCCCTGACAGGCAACGCTGGCCGTTTGGGGGAAGGGCGTGTCGGAGGCTACGGCCGTGGCGTGGGCCTTTTGCGAGACCGTGATGCCGTTGAGCTCGTTGATGTAGCGCTGCTGCTCGGCCTTGCTCATGCTCATGAGGAGACGGAACAGGGCGATGGTCTGTGCCTCGTAGCGCTCGGGCGCGCGGCTGGCGAGGTTGTTGAGCTTGGAGCGCTCACGGGCGGGGTCGAAGACGGCCTTGCCCATCTCGATTTTTGACTTGGCGACCTCGGTGGCAATGTCCATGCGCTCGACAAAGCTGTTGAGGAGCGTGGTGTCGATGCCATCGATGGCCTGGCGGATGTCAGCAAGGTCCATGGAGACCCCTTTCACGTGTCGGGGGATGTTGAGGGGTGGGTAGTTAGCGCTGGGCGGCGTCTTCGAGGAGGGCGTCCCAGATGGCAAGGGCGGCGGCTGCCTCGGCTACGGGGACAGCTCGGGGGACGATGCAGGGATCGTGGCGGCCGTGGACCGAGAGCTCGGCATTTTCCATAGCGTCCATGTCCACCGTCTGCTGCTCGCGGCCAATGGAGGGCGTCGGCTTTACGGCCATGCGCCACATGACGGGCGCGCCGGTCGAAATACCGCCCAGGATGCCGCCGGCGTTGTTGGACTCGACCTCGATCTCGCCGGTCTCGGCATCGATGCGATACGGATCATTGTTCTCGCTGCCGCGCATGGCGGCCACGGCAAAGCCCATGCCAAACTCCACGCCCTTTACGGCGGGAATGCCAAACGCGATCTGCGCGATGCGGTTCTCGATGCCGTCGAACATGGGGTCGCCGATGCCCGCGGGAAGTCCGTAGATGCCGCACTCCACGATGCCGCCGATGCTGTCAAGCTCGTCGCGCGCGGCTAGGATCTCCTCGCGCATGCGGCCGGCTGCGGCGGCGTCAATGCACGGCAGATCGTTCGTAAGGATCGCCTTGCGGTCGGCCTCGCGATAGACTATGTCGTCCATCGGCAGGTCGGAGATGCCGCCGATCTGCGCCACATGCGCCATCACTTTAATGCCGCGGGCCTCGAGTGCCTGCAGCGCAATGCCGCCGGCGATGCACAAGGGGGCCGTTAGGCGGCCGGAAAAATGCCCGCCACCAGCGACATCGTGCATGTTGTGATACTTCACGCGCGCAGGGAAGTCCGCGTGTCCGGGACGGGGCTTGCGGCGCAGCTCGGAGTAATCCTTGGAGCGCGTGTTGGTGTTCTCGATAATCGCGGCGATGGGCGCGCCGGTGGTATGTCCATCGACCACACCGGCGATGATATGCGCGGCGTCGGCCTCGCGGCGTTTGGTTGCGGTCTCGTCGCGACCGGGGGCGCGACGGTCGAGGAAGGTCTGCAGCTGCTCCTGGTCCACGGCGATGCCCGCCGGGATGCCATCGAGCGAGCAGCCGATAGCGGGAGAGTGCGACTGGCCGAAGATGCTTAAGTGCAAGACGTTGCCAAAGGTCGAGGACATGCTATTCCTCCTCGAGCGTGACCTTGCCGCCCAGTAGGCGGTAGTGGTCGAAGAAATCGGGATAGGACTTGTTGACGGCCTCGGCGCCGTGGATCACGACCTCGCCGGTGGCGCGGCTTGCGGCGATGGCGGCCATCATGGCGATGCGGTGGTCGTTGTGCGAATCGACCTCGCCGCCGGTGAAGGCATCGACACCCTTGATGATGAGGTCGTCACCGGCGATGCGCACCTGCGCTCCCAGCGCGGTGAGCTCGCGGGTGGTGGTGACCAGACGGTCAGATTCCTTGATGCGCAGGCGTGCGCAGTCACGGATGAACGTGCGGCCCTGAGCCAGCGATGCCACGGCCGAGATGACGGGCACCAGGTCCGGAATGTCGTGGGCGCTCATCTCAAAGCCGGCGAGCTTGTCGGACTGCACGGTGGCGGCGTTGGTGGAGCGCACGATGCGGGCACCAAAGCGCGAAAGCGCGGCAAGTACGTTGCGGTCGCCCTGGGCCGAGCTAAGCGACACACCCTCGACGGTGATGGGGTCGGAGCCGATGGCGCCGGCGCACAGCCAAAAGGCAGCGTTGGACCAGTCACCCTCGACGGCCACGCTGCCGGGCGTGCGATACGAGCCACTGCTCACGCGGAAGTTCGTGACCTCGGGCTGGTCGTCCCGGGCGGGAATACGCTCGACGTTGACCTCGACGCCGAAGGCCTTCATGGCCTGGATCGTCAGGTTGATGTAGGGGCGGCTCTCAATGAGGCCGGTCACCTGCACGCAGGAGGGCTGGGCCAGCAGCGGGGCTGCCAGCAGCAGGCCCGAGATGTACTGCGAGCTCACGTTGCCCGGTAGCACAAAGGTGCCCGGGCGCATGCGGCCGCTCGTCTTGAGCGGAAAACCGCCCAGACCCTGTAGGTCGCAGCCGGCGGCGACGATCTCGTCCGAGAGCGGCGAGAGCGGGCGGGCGCCCAAGCGTCCCTGACCCACAAACGTGGCCTCTGCGCCCAGCGCGCAGGCGACGGGCAACATAAAGCGGAGCGTGGAGCCGCTTTCGCCGCAGTCGAGCGTGCCGCCGGCAAGGGCCTTGAGCAGGCCAAACTCAACGCTCTTCATAGTGGGGTGGACCTGGAAGCCGTCCTCGGCGGTCTCGATGCGGGCGCCGAGCGCCGTGAGGCAACGCACCGTGGCCTCGATGTCGGCGCAGGTGGTGTTGCAGGTAACGTGCGTCTCGCCGTTGGCAAGCGCAGCGCAGATGATCAGGCGATGCGCCATCGACTTGGACGCGATGGCGGGAACGGTGCCCTTGAGCGGGGACGGGGTAATGCGGGCTAACATGCGGAAGCGTCTCCCTTCTGGCCGAGGCCCTCGGCAATCAAATCGTGGAAGGTGGAAAGCGGCATGCGGTCGATGCTGCAGCGGCCAATGCCGTGCGGAATCACCAGGTCGATGGTGTCACCGGAGCGTTTTTTGTCGTGCAGCGCCTCGGCAAAGACGGCGTCGGCATCTAGGTCGCAGCGGGTCTTGAGGCCATGGCGGGCGCAGAGTTCCTCAATACGATCGGGCAGTGCAGCATCGCAAATGCCGTGCAGGGCCGCGGCGCGCGTGATGATGCCCATGCCGATCGAAACGCAGTTGCCGTGTCCGAGCTCAAAGTGCTCGCAGGCCTCGACGGCGTGTCCGGCGCTGTGTCCAAAATTGAGGAGCTTGCGCTGGTTGGTTTCGCGCTCGTCGGCGACGACCACGGCGCGCTTGATGTCAATATTGCGGGCGATGATGAGCGCTACGCGGGCTACATCGCGGTTGAGCAGCTCCAGCGTGAGCGGGGTCTTCTCCAGCTCGGCGAAAAGCTCTGGGTCGGCGATCACGGCGTGCTTGACGACCTCGCCGCAGCCGTCGGCGAACTGCTCGGGCGTAAGGGTGGCCAGGCACCCCACGTCGGCGATAACCACATTCGGCTGCCAAAAGGCGCCGGCCAGGTTCTTGCCGGCAGCCAGGTCGATGGCGGTCTTGCCGCCCACCGACGAATCCACCATTGCGAGCAGACTCGTGGGGATCTGCACAAACTTGCAGCCACGCATGTAGGTGGCGGCCACAAAGCCCGCCACGTCGCCCACGACGCCGCCGCCGAGTGCCACGATCACGTCGGAGCGCGAAAGCTCGTGCTCGGCCACAAACTCCAAAATGGCAACATAGGTCTCGGCGCGCTTATGGGCCTCGCCGGCCTCGAAGGTGCAGATGCTCACCTCGTAGCCTGATGCCTCCAGACTCTGCTTGACGGGCATCTGGTAGAGCGGACCCACGTTGGTGTCCGTCACGATGACGGCCTTGGTGCCGCCGGCAGTGGCGCGCACAAGCGGTCCCGCCTGCTCCAGCAAAAACGTGCCAACATGCACCTGGTAGGGGCGTGCGGTGTCGATATCGATGGTAATCGCCATAAGCTTCGGTCCTTTCGACCTGGCGTGATAGGTGGTCTAGTGGGAGGCCTCGTCGTCGAGCGCGCGCTTAATGCGGTCGCCCTCGGCAAGGAGATTCTCCAGATAGCGCTGGTCGCGGTCCTTGAGCGCACGGCTGTAGGCGCCAAGCGACTCGATCAGATGGTCAATCTCGAAGGCGAGCGCATCGGCGTCGTCGATCATAAGCTCGGACCACATCTGAGGATTGAGGTGCGCCACACGGGTGAGATCGCGGTAGCTACCGGCCGAAAAGCCGTGGTGGACCTGGGCAGTGGGGCTCTTGACGTAGGCGTTGGATACCACGTGCGCAAGCTGGCTCGTGAAGGCGATGACGCGGTCGTGCTCGGCGGCGCTGGTCACGCTGAACTTGCCAAAGCCCAAGGGGCGCACCATCTCGCGCACCTGGCCCAAAAGCTCCAGCTTAAGTGCGTCGTCCACCGCGGGCGGCACGAGCACGAGCGGCGCGCGGTGGAACAGGTCGGCGCGGGAGTGCGCATAGCCCGAGTACTGCGTGCCCGCCATGGGGTGCGCGCCCACAAAGTAAAAGCCGTGCTCGCGGGCAAGCTCAAAGGCGCGCTCGCACACGATGCCCTTGACGCCCACCGTGTCGATCACCACGGGACCCATGATGGCGTCGGTGTCGGTGGCGTCGGCGAGCGCCTTGGCGTGCGTCTCGAGCCACTCGATGCATGCCTCGGGGTAGCAAGCCAGGACGATGATGTCGCACTCGCCGAGTGTCTTGTCGTTGAGCTCTCCGGCGACAGTGCCCATGCTAGCGGCCGTCATGACATCGTCATCGGGGTCCCAGGCCAGCACGCGGACGCCCGCCTGCGCATAGCCGCGGGCAAAGCTGCCGCCGATGAGGCCCAGGCCCACGATGCCCGCGCATTTGGGGCCGCCCTGGTTAACGCGTGCGTTTCTCACCGTACCCATGGGCTACTCCATGGTCTCTTGGCAGACAACCTCGCGGATGGCTCGGATGCGGCGCATGGTGTCGTCGAACTGATCGGGGGTGAGGGCCTGGGCGCCGTCGGACCAGGCGCGGCTCGGTTCGTCGTGGACCTCGATCTCCAGACCGTTGGCGCCGCAGGCGGTCGCGGCGAGCGCCATGGGCTCAACGTAGCGGGTGTAGCCGGTGGCGTGGCTGGGGTCGGCGACGACGGGCAGGTGCGACAGGTGGTGCAGCACCGGCACGGCGTTGAGGTCGAAGGTATTGCGGGTACGGGTCTCGAAGGTGCGGATGCCGCGCTCGCACAGGATGACGTTGTCGTTGCCCTCGCTCATGATGTACTCGGCGGCCATGAGCAGCTCATCGATCGTGCCGGACATACCGCGCTTGAGCAGGACCGGAGTCTTGGTCTTGCCGACCTCCTTGAGCAGGGGGAAGTTCTGGGCGTTGCGGGCGCCGATCTGCATGACGTCGATCTTCTTGTCAAGGAAGACCTGCACGTCGCGTGGGTCCATGATCTCGGTGACGATCGGCATGTCGAGCTCGGCAGACGCCTCGCACAGCAGGTCGAGGCCGGCGGGGCCCATGCCCTGGTAGGCGTAGGGGGAGGTGCGGGGCTTGTAGGCACCGCCGCGCAGCATCGTGGCACCGGCGGCCTTCACGCGGCGGGCGATGCGGACGAGGTTCTCGCCCTCGACGGAGCACGGGCCGGCGATGACCTGGAACTGATCGCCGCCGATCTTGACGCCGTGGCCGCAGTCGATGACGGAGTCCTCGGGGTGGAACTTACGGTTGGCGCGCTTGAACGGCTCGGAGACGCGTTGCACGCGCTCGACGACATCCATGGACTCGAGCAGGAACGGGTCGATCTTGGTCGTATCGCCCACCAGGCCGATAATCGTCTCATTCTCGCCGCGCGAGACATCGGTCTTCAGGCCCTTTTTCTCAATCCAGCTGACGATATGGCCGACGGCCTCGTCGCTGGCGCTCTGCTTTAAAATTGCAATCATGGTGTGCCTCTCACCTCGATGGATAACTTTTGCAAAAACGGCCCGCATCGCGAGCCGTGTATATATGGTGCATGAGAGTTTATACTATCTGACTCGCTTTTGCCTTCTAAAGTGGGCCGTTGCGCCGCGTCTTCCTCGGAATTGCAAAGCTTTTTCTTTTATTTTGATAGCCCGTGGTGCACTTGGGTATAATGCCAAACGTTGGCCCTATTAGCTCAGGGGATTAGAGCGTCTGCCTCCGGAGCAGAAGGCCGTTGGTTCGAATCCAACATGGGGCACCATTCCAATTTTGCTCGAACCCGCTGGATGTCCAATCTGGCGGGTTCGCCCTTTTTGTCGTAGTTCAGCGTGACCAGTATCTCGTCCTCCGAGACGACAGCCTGCC
This sequence comes from uncultured Collinsella sp., assembly GCA_900552755.1. Taxonomy (GTDB): domain Bacteria; phylum Actinomycetota; class Coriobacteriia; order Coriobacteriales; family Coriobacteriaceae; genus Collinsella. The sequence continues at coordinate 31,220 of USAY01000003.1, read as the reverse complement.
AAACGAACGCCTTCAGCAGCGTCGCGTCGTCGAGCGCCGTCCCGCACTGCAGGAAGTCGGCGAAGCGCTCCGGGTCTATCCGCTCGTCCGTGATGGCCTCGAGGTCGTACCTCGCGCGCGCCTGCTGCTCCTCGAGCTCGGCTATGCGCTCGTTCACGCCCGGCGCTATCACGCCCTGCTCGATGGCGTTGAGGATGTTCCTCAGGCCCCTCTCCGCGGCCCTGAGCGAGTCCTCGGCCTGCCTGCGGCGAGCCCGCACCTCGGCCGTGTCCGCGCGCTCCGCTACCATGTTGGCTATCTGCAGCGCCTCTCCGCGGTCGCCGAGCAGCCCGCGCAGCGCCGAGGCTATGGAGCCCTCGAGTTCCTCGCGCCTGATGTTGCGGACGCACGACCCCGGGCAGCTGTAGTACTCGTACTTCACGTTGTTGCGGCCCCTGCCGCTCACGCCCTGCAGGTTCCTGCCGCATTCCGCGCACAGCGCCGCCCCCGCGAGGGCGAAGTCGCCCCAGTTCTCGCTCGAGCGCTGCTTGCGGCACTTGATCCCCTGGACCTCCATGAACGTCACCTCGTCCACTATCGCCGGCATCCCGCCCTCGCGGACGATGCCTCCCCACTCGTACCTTCCCGTGTACCTGCGGTCGCGCAGCATCTGCTGCACCATCGCCTGGCCGCACGGGTTGCCCTTGCGCGTCCTGAGGCCGCGCCGAGCGAACTCGCGCGCTATCGCGTTCATGGACATGCGCTCCAGCCTCAGCGCGAAGGCCTCGCGCACCCACGCCGCCTGCGCCTCGTCGACCTCGTACTCGTCGTCCCCGTTCCTGCGGTATCCGAAGATGCGCACGCCGTTGGTCTTGCACTTGAGGGCGTTGCCCTCCATGCCGCGCTTGGTCCTGATGGCGGTCTTCCTCGACTCGCAGGCGGCGAGCCCCTCGAGCAGCTTCTCGTAGATGATGCCCTCCGGGCTGTCGGGTATCTGCTCGAGCGCCGAGACCAGCTTGACCCCGTGCGTGGCGAGCTCGCGCTTGTATATCGGCGCGTCGTACTCGCCGCGGCTGAAGCGGTCCATCATGTAGACGAGGACGATCTCGCTCTCGCCGGCGTTGGCTATCATCCGCTGGAACTCGGGGCGGTCGTCGGTGCGCCCCGACACGGCGCGGTCGCAGTACTCCGTCGCGACCTCGTAGCCTTCGCGCGCGCACCACTCGCGGCAGACGCGCAGCTGGTCCTCGATGGATGCCTCGCGCTGCCTGTTGCACGAGAATCTCGCGTATATCACTGCCTTCTTTGGCATAATGTAGAAGCCCCCTCAAGTTGTGAGTTTGCAAAGATGCTTGGGCGGTTGGATGCCCCGTCGGCTAAAGCGGTACCAGCGCTGCCGACGGGGCTCTTTTTATATATATGCGCCATAAGGTGCGACGCAAATGCTGTAACTGTCGCTAATGGTGAAGCCGCGCGCGTAATCGCGGCACGGTGGCATAGAGAAAGCCCGGTATGTCCGATTGAACATGAAGTCGTGCTCCTCCATTTTCTTCGCGCTTATAGTGCCAAGCAAGGTACCGTCCTCGTCTAGTATTACAGCGGCTCCATCCTCAACTTCCCAATGCGGTGGCATGTTCCTCTTCGTTTGCCGCTTAAGTTTGACCGAAAACGGTACGAATGGCTGGTGAGTGGACAAAGCGTCTTCAAATGCCGTATAGCTGTGGGTGTATAGGCAGTCACTCGCTAGCGCCCAGAGGGCGAACGGCACGTCCATTGGCGGCTGTCCAGCTCCCTGCTGAGCCTTTGCCGCCGTTTTGCTCATTGACTTTTTAAAAAGTCCCATAAAGCTATTCACCGTCCTCGTATGATTCCGCGCGCTCGAGTAGCTCGTCGACCGTGATACCCATCGCGTGCGCGATCTTGTAAACAATGCTTGCCTTGGGATCTTTTATCTTCCCACTGAAAATCTGGGAGACGTGGGCGTCGGATAGCCCCGAAGCCCTGCAAACGTCGGCCTGCTTCATGCCGCGCTCGCCAAGATAGTCAATCAATGCGCGTGAGAGCTGCATTTGTAGCTCCTCTCCATCTAAAGACTGTACGAATAAATCCTAACAGAAATTAGGAAAACTTCAACATTCTATTGATTCCTAATGTGCATTAGGTTACTGTATCCAATGTACCTAATGCAAATTAGGAAGGAGGTACGGATGAACAGCCTTCAAGGACTGGTAGCGGCCCGAGTTGCGGAGCTGAACATTACTAAGCAGAGTCTTGCCGACGCTGTCGGGGTATCGCTCGTCACCTTCAACAAGAAGGTATGCGGTGAGTCTGACATCACCATCACAGAGGCACGAAAGCTCGCAAAGGCTATCGAGGTGAGCAGCGATGAAGTCTGCCGACTCGCGCCCTAGCGAAAGTAAGCCCAAGACCCCGCGCGAGATAGCGCTCGACACCATGTGCTCGACGCTTCGGGCGGCGTACCGGGAATGGGAGAGGAAGGAGGGGAGCAAGAGACAGTGAGGCCATGGTCGACACGTGAGATCCGGTACCTGAGGGAGCACGCCGGCGACGGAGCCAAGGAGATAGCCAAGGCGCTGGGCCGCAGCACCGACGCGGTCAAGTGGCAGGCGCGCAGATGCGGAATATCGCTCCGCCAGCGCTGGATGTGCCCGAAGTGCGGGCGCACGACGTTCAAGCCGCTGAACAGGGCAAACGGCTGGTGCGCGGAGTGCACTAAGGAGAGCCACGTGGCAGACCTCAGGGAGCAGGCCAGCGCGATGCGCGAGGAGGCGGCGAGGGCAAAGCGGAACGACAGGGAGCGGCAGAGGTGCTACAGCGCCAAGAGCCGCGCCAAAAAAGTCCCAAAATAGCCACCCTAAAAGCCACACCTGCATCTACCTGCGGAAACATCAGAAGGGAACACAAGATGTACACATACAAAGAAGCGAGCGCCCCCAGCTACCAACTTGTGAGCACTCGCCGAAACAGCCCCAGACATGAGGCTCAGACCATCATAGCACCCAAGTCATACCGACCGACCGCCCGCGAGCAGCTCGACTCCGATGCGTTCAGGGCGGGGGCCATGGTCGGCTTCATCGCCGCCGCGGTCCTGTTCGCGGCGATCCTGACCGTCTTCGTCCTCCCGACGATGGACGGCGCGGTCCAGGCGGCCAAGGCCGCATGCGCGGCGGGAGCGGTCAATGCGTAACGACGAGAGGTACCGCCAGAAGCCGATGAGCAACCAGCTCGAGATATTCGGCCTCGGCGCGGACGGCGAGCAGGACATGGCGGACGCGCGCGCGTGGATAGGCGAGCACCCGCGGGCGTGGGACTTCATGGTCGAGCAGGCCACCCGCCTCAACCGCAAGGGCTACGTCTCGATCAACTACCTCATCCACATGGTGCGCAACGAGCTGCACGTCGGCGTGAAGAACGGCCTCGCGCCGAGCCTCGCCCGCATCATGGAGGCGCGCTACCCGCACCTGAGGCACGCGTTCAACAAGCACCGCTCGAAATCGGACGGTTTCGTCGATGAGTAGGAGCAGGAGGACCGCCAAGGACGCGGGCACGAGGTTCGAGCGCCTGGTCGCCGACTACCTCGCCGGGAGGCTCGGCGGCGACATCGACAGGCAGGTCAAGACCGGCTCGCACGACACGGGCGACATCCGCGGCGTGTCGGTGGCCGGGCGCGGCATCGCGATCGAGTGCAAGGACTACCAGGGGAGGCACGAGCTGCCCAAGTGGCTGCGCGAGGCGGAGACCGAGCGCAGGAACCGCGGGGCGGACTACGGCGTGGTCGTCTGGAAGCGCCGCGGGACCGCCGTCTCCGGCGAGCAGTTCGTGACCATGACGTTGGAGACGTTCGCGGCGATGCTCGCGGGCGCAAATAAGGAGGAATAGCAATGGAGAGCACAAACATCCCGGTGGAGATCGAGGCCAGGTTCAAGCAGGCCACCGTGAAGGGCGGCGTCGCCGTCCTGCAGTTCGAGGTCGACACCGAGGACAGCGCGGCGTTCGAAGCCATCCGCAAGAGCGGCGAGGAGGTCTGGCTGTCCATCCAGAGTAAGCAGCCCCAGATCCTGTTTGTGAGCCATGACGGGGAGGTGACCGAGTGATGGCGGACTACAAGGGGATGCTCGCCGAGCTGGCCGAGCTCGCCACGGAGGAGCAGGCGATGTTCACCATCTATGGCATAACCAAGTCCGACGAGGCGTTCGACAGGTTTTTGGATGCGCGCGAGAGGCTCTCCAAGTGGATCGTCGGGCACGCGGCGGTCATCGACGAGGCGATAACCGAGAGGAAGTACAACAAGATGCTCAACGAGGAGGTCAGGTAATGGCAGGGGAGAGCAAGGCCGAGGAGGTCGTGGCGGAGGTCGTCGAGGAGCAGGAGGCGTCGTCGCTCATCGTGACCTACGCGCCCTCGTCCATCGAGGCGAACTTCGACGCCCTCGAGAAGCGCGTGCGCAAGACCGTCGAGCTCTATAAGGGCGCGACCTACGACCTCACCAAGGCCGACAAGATCAAGGAGGCCAAGAACGACCGCTCCTACCTCAACGGGCTCAAGTCCGAGATAGAGGAGCGCCGCAAGGCCGTGAAGCGCGAGTACAACAAGCCGCTCGCCGCCTTCGAGAAGCGCTGCAAGGAGATCACGTCCATCATCGACGGCGCGTCGGACGGCATCAAGGCGCAGCTCGACGAGGCGGAGGAGAGGCGTAGGGCGGGCGCGAGGGCCGCGCTCGAGGCCCACTACAGGGAGTTCGCCGAGCTCCTCGCGCCGGTCGTGCCCTACGAGCGCCTGCACGACGACAAGTGGCTCAACAAGTCATTCGGCGAGGTCAAGGCGAAGAAGGCGCTCGAGGCCAAGGTCTCGAAGCTCGCGGGCGACTGGGAGACGCTCAAGTCGCAGTTCGAGGGCGAGCCCTACTACGAGGAGGCCGAGCGCGAGCTGTTCGCGACCCTCGACCTAGGCGCGGCCATCACCTCGGCACGCAAGGCGGCCGAGGAGGCCGCACGCATCGCCGAGCTGAAGGCGGCGATGGAGCCCGAACCAGAGCCCGAACCCGAACCCGAGCCCGAGCCGGAGCCGGAGCCGGAACCCGAGGCCGTCGGCAACTGGTGCCCGGGCGGCTCCCCGATGCAGGAGATCGGCGAACGCATCGGACCGGCACCTGTGCCCCATCCGGCACCGCGCCCCGCGACCGCCCCGCAGCCGAGCGGCGCAACCCCGTGCGTGATGGTCATCGACTCGGCGACGACCGAGCAGATGCAGTCCATCGGGCGCTTCGCCGGGAGTATCGGGGTGAGCGGCGTGTTCAAGCGCGGCACGCTGCAGCAGGTCTACGAGCGCACGATCCGATAGGAGCCATGAATGGCAGACGAGAAGCACATCACCATCGCCGAGGCGGTCGCCAAGGTCCAGCGCTCCGTGGTGGTGCCCAAGGCCCGCTACAACGCCTACGCGAAGTTCAGCTACCGCTCGTTCGAGGACATCGTCGCGGCACTCAAGGAGCCGTGCAAGGACGCCGGCGTGGCCTTCACGCTCAGCGACGAGATCGAGCACATCGGCGAGAGGTACTACGTCAAGGCGACCTGCCGCATCTTCTTCGAGGACGGTAGCGGCGACGCCATGGAGGTGAGCGCCTGCGCCAGGGAGGACGAGCACAAGAAGGGCTCCGACGACGCGCAGGTGACCGGCATGGCATCGAGCTACGCCCGCAAGTACGCGCTGTGCGGCGCATTCGCCATCGACGGGCAATCCGACCCGGACTCCCTCACGGACAGTCCCGAGAAGGAGCCTCCGGCGCAAGGGCCGTTCATCGCCAAGTGCAAGGCCTGCGGCACGAGCTACCAGTTCAAGAGCCGCGAGCAGTACGAGGCGTTCATCCAGAACCCCAGTTGCTGCGCCACGCCGGCGTGGAGGGTCGTGTAGGCCATGCAGGACCTGTACGGCGAGCGCGAGCGGCTCTTCGAGCAGCTCATGTCCGAGCTCGAGGCCCTGCGCAGGACCGGGCAGCAGTACGCGGAGAACGAGGCCGACTACCGCAAGGCGCTGCGCATCGCCATCCTCGAGGAGCGCTCCAAGGGCACGCCGGTGACTATCATCGGCGACCTGTGCCGGGGGCGCGAGGAGATAGCCGAGAAGAAGCAGCTGCGCGACTGCGCCGAAGCCCTCTACAAGGCATCGAGCGAGGCGATCATGGCGCTGAAGCTGCGAATCAAGACCGTAGACGCCGACATCCAGAGGACCTGGACGAGCGGCGGAGAGGAGACATACAGATGAGCATCAACAGAGTGGTCGTGTCCGGCAACCTGACCCGAGACCCCGAGCTGCGCGTCACGCCGGGCGGCACGCAGGTGCTGGGCTTCGGCGTCGCGGTCAACGACCGCCGCCGCAACCAGCAGACGGGGGAGTGGGAGGACTACCCCAATTTCATCGACTGCACCATGTTCGGCAACCGCGCCGAGGCGCTCTCGCGCATCCTGCGCAAGGGCATGAAGGTCGCCATCGAGGGGAAGCTTCGCTACAGCTCCTGGGAGGACAAGAACGGGGGCGGCAGGCGCTCGAAGGTCGAGATCATCCCCGACGAGGTCGTCCTCATGAGCCAGAACCCCAACGGGCAGCAGGCGCCTCAGCAGTACGCGCCGCAGGGCTACCAGCAGCAGGCGTACCCGCCCCGACAGGCGCCGCAGCCCGCGCCGCAGGCGTACGCCCCGCATCCGGCGCCCCAGCAGCCCGCGCCGCAGTGGAACGCCCAGCAGGCCTACCAGCAGGCCCCGCAGGCGGTACCGCAACCGGCACCGCAGCAGGCAGCGCCGCAGCCGGCACCCGCCCAGCAGCAGCTGGACGTGTACGACGAGGACATCCCGTTCTGATGGGGCGCTTACCCGACACCATCCGTGACCACTGGGGGGCGGCCCTTTTCGCCGCCTCCTTCTCCTCGGGTTTCCTGTTCTTCTCTTCGCTTCTTTGGGGGTGGTTCTGATGGCATTCACCGTGTTCGACAGCTTCGCCGAGGTCTACGACGACTTCGACGCGAGCGACCCCGAGGACCTGCGCGACCGCGCGATGCTCGCCGACGCGATCATGATGTACGGCCTGCACGGCGTCGAGGCCGACCTCCCGAAGCACCTCCGCCGCGTCTTCAAGGCGATGAAGAACGCCATCGACAACTCCAAGGACGCGCGCGGCAGGGGCGGGAAGGGCGGCCGTCCGCGCAAAAAACCGGCTGCCGACAAACCGGAAACGCAGGTTTCCGAAAGTGAAAACCTAGGTTTTCCAAACGTGAAACCAGTTTCAGACAAACCGGAAACGCAGGTTTCCGAAAGTGAAAACCCTAACCTAACCTACCCTGTCCTGTCCTGTCCTGAACTGGATTGTGCTGAGCTGTCCTGTGATGGGGGCGATTCCCCCGCCGCGCCGCCCGAGTTCGAGCCGCCGTCTCTGGAGGAGGCCCGCGGGTACTTCGGCGCCAACTGCCTGAGCGGCGACCCGGACGCCTTCTGGGCCTTTTTCGAGTCGCAGGGCTGGGTCAAGAGCAACGGCCAGCCGGTGAGCAACTGGGGCGCCCTGGCGCTCGACTGGTCAAGGCGCCAGAAGCGTATCGACGCCGACGACCGTGCGAGGGGCAAGCCCACCGCCTCGGAGGTCGAGGCCTCGACGTTCAGGCCGACCAGGACGCCCGAGGAGGCGCTGGCCGAGCAGGAGCGCCGGTGGGCGTCCGAGCACCCGGGCATCGACCCGGCCAAGGTCGAGGCCCCGCGGGGCACGACCGCGGGCAGGGCGGAGTTCGGGCTGTACCAGGACGCGCGGAGGCTGCTGGCCGCCCGCGCCGCGTGCGAGAGGAGGCTCTCATGATCCTCGACGCGGGCCTGCTGAGGGGATGGCCGAAGGAGCGCGCCGAGCTGTACGGCAAGCCCCACCTCGGGGCGAGGTACACGCACGACACGGCATACGAGCCGACGCAGGCCCGGTGCGCGGTGTGCGGTAGGCGCGCCTCCAACTGCCACCACGTCGCCCGCAGGTCGTGGGGAAAGACGTTCAGGCTCGTCACGCCAAACGGGGTGTGGGAGCTGCGCAGCCCGCTGTTCGCCCTGTGCGGCTCCGGCACGACCGGGTGCCACGGGAAGTTCCACGACGGCGGCCTCAGGGCCGAGTGGGTATGGCGCACCGGGGCGGCCGAGGAGGCATGGTGGTCCGGCACGATGCTCAGGGAGTACCCGCCGCACAGCCCCGACCTCTACATGTTCGGCTACTGGGCCATCACCGACCGTTACGGAAACGAGATCATCCGAGAGGTGAAATGACGATGGAGATCACCAACTGCGAGCAGTACGTGCTCGCCGAGCTTGACTACGAGCAGCGCCGCAACGAGCGCCTCGCGGCCGAGAACAACAAGCTGGCCAAGCAGCTCGACGCCATGACAAAGAGGGCGAACGGCTACAGCCTGATCATCAACCGCCCCAAGACGCCCATCGAGGCGCTGGCCGACAAGGTCATGCGCGAGGAGATGCTGACCCGCTTCACCTACGCCGAGGTCACGGACGTCAAGAGCGCGTTCAGCGGAAGGCTGCTCGACTTCGACGAATGGTGCCACGATGCGATGCGATATGTGGCGCTGGCGGACGGCGTCGGCGAGGAGGAGTTCACCCGGTTCATGCACCGGGACCTCAAGAAGATCTACGACGAGAAGGTGGCCGGATGTTCCAAGTAGGGGCCGCCGCCCACGGCAGGGGCGAAGGGGCAGGCCGATGAATGACGAGAGGGCCGTCGCCGCGGCCATCCACGCCGGGCTCCGGAGCGACGACGTGACCGACCTCTACACGGGCGACTGCAGGGGCTGCGGCGAGTGCTGCTCGCGCTTCCTGCCCGTGAGCCCGTTCGACCGGGTGCGCCTCGAGGCGTACGTGCGCCGGAACGGAATCGAGCCCGCCGAGCCCAGGGCGGAGTGCGACCTGCTGTGCCCGTACCTGACGGACGGGCGCGAGTGCGCGGTCTACGCCGCTAGGCCCGAGATCTGCCGGGCGTACCGGTGCGACAGGCACAAGAGGGGCGAGCTCGGCATGTTCTTCGGCGCGGAGTGCGCCGAGGTGACCGACATACGCGAGCTCGCGGAGGCGATGGCCCGCGACGTCTACAGGAAGGAGCAGGGGAATGGCTAGGAACGTCTATGGCGGCTACTGCCGCGAGTGCGGCAGGTGGACGCCTCCCGGGTTCGGGCACTTCGAGCGCTACCGCGGCGGCTGGCGCGTCCACTGCGTCGAGTGCGCGAGCGGGCGGAAGCTGCCGCCCGAGGGAGACCAGGCGGCGCAGGACATGCGGCGCCACGTAAGGAACATGGTGAACGACGGAAGGTACGGGAAGAGGGGATACAGATGACGGGGAACGAGAGGCCGGACATCTACGCGGACGGGCTCCGGGAGGAGCGCTGCGAGAACTGCTTGTACTGCGGCGCGACGGTGCTGCACTCCATCCACGGCGTTGAGCGCACCGAGTACGAGTGCATGCGGCGCCCGGAGTTCGTCCACAGGACGCAGGGGCTCGCCAGGTGCAACTACTGGACAGACGCGAGCTACGAGACCGGGGAGGACTAATGGCCAACTATTCGATCTGCACGCAGACGTTCGACATCGGCGACGAGCCGAAGGCCAAGGCGCTCAAGCCGCTGGAGGAGGCCGCCGAGGTGTTCGGCGCGTGGCAGAACCGCTGCGACGAGGACGTGGTCGACGAGCTCGCCGACTGCATCCAGGCTTGCACCAACATGATGGCGTGGATGGGCCTCACGCAGCAGGACGTGGACGACGCGATGCTGCGCTGCCTCAAGCGCAACAGGGACAGGGGGAGGTTGGATGCTCCATGGCTTGCGTAGAGCTGCCAAAGGACGCGACAGGCCTCGAGATTCCGCTTGATACCGAGGTGCTGTACGACATGTGCGGAACAAAGGTGAGCGTGAAGGAGTTCCTATACAGAACGTTGGTGGAGAGCCATAGAACCGAATGGACGATTGAAGCCCAGTACGAAGGCAACTTTTACAACAACAGCTTCAAGCCGAAGGACATGCACCTCACTCCGCCAGACACATGGGAGAAGCTGGAAGAGGACTTGCAACGAATCACCGCTGATCCGACAGAATGGTTCTGCATGTATGCAGGACGCGACAAGCGCGATACCGGCTGCCATGGCGGCTGTTGTAACTGTAAGTTCTTCAAAGACGACATGCCTTGCGAGAGGCAAGCGGTTTTGGACATCGTATTCCGCATCCGCAAGCTGAGGGGTGAGGACTGATGAAGCGACAGAAGACCGTAAGGCCATACTGCGACCGAGTGAGCGAGCGCGAGCGGCGAGATATCGTGACTGCGCTACGGAACATCGTGTTTCTCGAAGATGACGAGACAGGTGAGGAGTACTGCGAGGTCAACGACATTCTTGATGCTCTCGACGTGCACACTGACGTCGATTGGACTCTTGGCCGCGATGAAGTCGAACGCCTTATCGACATAGTGAGCGTTCCACAGACCGGACCGAGGAAGTACAAGCTCAATACCAAGACACTGCGCGAATGGATGAAAAGGACGCATACGACGCAGGCCGAGCTGGCAAAGATGGTCGGCGTCGCGGCCTGCATGCCGAACCAATGGCTCAACGGCGTGAAGGAGCCGCGAATGAGCTCGACGCTCAATCTCGCGGACGCGACCGGGATAAGCGTTTATGACCTTATGGAGGTTGACGAATGATTACCGATAAAGAGCGCCGCGAGGTGGGGACGAAGGAGGTCTAGCTATGGCATACAGCGACTACGGCGCGTTCGTGTACCTCAACGGCGAGCGCAGAACCGACAAGGAGGACGTAGGAGTATACGACACAGACGAGGCTTTCCTGCCTTCTGGACTCCGCGTGTTCGCGAACATCATGAAACGGGATGGCGGCGGCGAGTGGTTCGAGTTCTCGCACCTTGGAGTCATGGGAGACGGCAGCGTCCGCGTGGGGTGCTACAAGCAGGGTTGGCCAGAGGTCTACGAGTGGGAGGACGGCAAGGACAAGCCGACCCGATACACGTTCGATTACCTTTCCCGCAAGTTCGGGTGGGACGATTACGAGGAGTACGGCGACACGAGGTACGCCGCCGACGAGTACGACAAGGAGTTCGACTTTCTGGGATGGCACTTCCGCTTCTGGGGGGACGATACCGGCGGTACTCCGAGGTACGGGGCGACCATGAGCCGCGACGGAGAGACCTGGGAGTGCGACTACGACTGTATGTTTGGAGCTGGTTTTGATGACATTCGCTAGCGACGAGCGCCGCGAGGTGGCTGACAATCTGCGGAACCTTACAATCGGCCGCTTCATCCAGTACAAGGAGCAGTTCTTCGACGAGCTTGCCGAGGTGGTGGTCGGCTTCGAGGGCTACCACGACTTCAATGTTGTCCTCGATAAGCTCGCCGATCTCATCGACCCGGAAGGGGGAGACGATGATTAGCAACAAGAAGCGCAGGCGAGCGGTGACCGAGTTGCGTGAAGCATCGACCGGGGCATACCGCCACGTTGATTCACTCGACGTGATTGCAAACTCAATCGGCATCGAGGTGGACGGCAAGTTCATTCACGAGGTTGAGAACGAGACGTACGCGGCCCTTGCAGACCTAATCGACCGTCCGACATGTCACAACGTCGCCGACTACACCAAGGAATCATTCAAGTGCTCAGAGTGCGGGTGCCGCGTGCTGGTGCCCGGCGACAGGCCGGACGGTGTGCTCGTCGTGACCTCCGAGGCGTTCCCAGTCGACTGGTACTCATGCCCGGTCTGCGGGGCGGTGGTGGTGGAAGATGAAGCGTATTAAGTTCGCAAGGCCGGTCGATTGCCCGACGTGCGGTGCGACCCCGTCGCACCAGAAGTGGAAGCCGCGCAAGCTGGTCTACACCAACGAGATGGTCGCGATAGGGGACGTCGACCCAGTCGACGCCGTCCACTGCCCTAGGTGCGACCTCGTCTTCGGCGTCGTGCATTACGAGCATGACGACACGTACATCGCGAGCTGGACCGAGTTCGAGACTGTCCCACGGTATTGCCCGTGGTGTGGGGAGGATTTGACTGATGATTAGCGACGAGCAGCGCCGCGAGGCGGCGGCGAGCCTGCGCGGGTCGAGGGGCTTCTTCAACAGCCTGCCGAGGACCGTCCTCGAGCCGTTCATATTCGACATCTTCGAGCGCGTGCTCGAGTGCGTCGGCTATACGGAGTGCAACGTATTCGACTATCTCGCCGACCTCGTCGACCGCGGCGAGTGCGAGAACGTCTACGACGGGAGCGTCCAGGACTCGTGCGACAACGGCTTCCTGTGCTCGGTCTGCGGCTGCAAGGTCGAGGACGAGGAGCACTACCGCGTGAGCGGCGTCTGGAACTATTGCCCGCAGTGCGGGAGGACGGTCGTGAAGCCATGAGTGCGGAGTACGTGCTGGACGCAGAGAAAATCGCCCACTGGAGAGTCGACAACCACGTCCCGCTCAAGCAGCTGGCGCGTGAGGCCGGTGTGAACCTCAGTAGCCTGAGCCACGCCATCCGCGACGGCAGGGAAGTGAAGATGAACCTGCTGCTCAATCTGGCGGAGGCGATGGGCGAAGACCCGCGCGACATCGTGAGGAAGAAGGTGGAGAGATGAAATTCGAGATCACGCAGACCCACGTCGTGGACATTCCCGACGAGGAGCTCGACGCGGACAGGCCGCTCGAGGAGATTATGGAGGAGATAGAGGACAACGCGCACTGGTACGTCGAGATGTACGCGTGCGAGTCCTGGTGCGAGGAGGTGAACCGCCTTGGCCGCCAGCTATAAACCGGAAAGCGGCTGGAATCTCCCGCCGGGGTGCTTCGAGGGCGACCCCGGCGCACCGTGGAACAGGGAGGAGCCGAGGACCTGCGGCGAATGCTCGCACCTGCTCGAGGGATGCTGCGACTACGGCATCTGCGAGCTCGAGTTCGAGGAGGCGTTCGAGAACGACCCGAACGTCGGAACGGACGACCCCGGCGCCGAGTGGCACGCCGCGTGCTGGGCTCGCGACTGGATCGTCGACCACTATAAGGACATGCAGGAGGCGGCGTGCGACATGTTCTGTGGCTGATGCCGCTGGCGGCGCTCTTGGCGCTGCTGGCGTGGGTGGCGAGGTCCGCATGGGCGCTCGCCGTGGTTCTGACCGTTCTCGTGCGCATGGCGTGCGGGTGAGATTGGAGGGAATGTAATGGAAGAGATCGTAAGGCTGGCCGGCAGGCTCATCGGATGCCTCATCGTGACGGCGCTCGTGCTGCTGTGCATCGCCGCCGTGCTGTGGTGCATGCAGCTGGTCGTGGGGCTGGTCGCATGAGCGCCGGCGAGAGGGTTGCGCAACAGCTCCGCGACGCCGCGGCCCTGCTGGAGTCCATGGCGGACGACGTGGCGGGGGACATCGACGAGAGGTTCGTGCTGCCGCCCATCGCGATCACCATCAAGATAGGAAGCACCGACGAGACCCCGACCCTGTCGATGAAGAAGGACTACCTCGCGAGGAGGCGCCTGGCATGACTTGGAGCTCCAACGGCAACGCCGAGCGCAAGCTCAAGGCGAGGCTCCGCGCCGAGGGCAGGCCGTGCCACATATGCGGCCAGCCCATAGACTACAGCCTGCCGCCCGGCACGCCGTGGAGCTTCGAGGCCGACCACGTGGTGCCGAGGGCGAGGGGCGGCGCGGTGCTGGACTACGCGAACCTCGACGCGGCGCACCGCATCTGCAACCAGAGGAAGGGCAAGCACATGCCGGGCGACGCGAGGCCCGTCGAGATAAGGCGCACGAGGCTGTTCTGAAGGCTCGAGACAACTGAATAGGCGGGGCTGAAAAGCCAAACTGGAGGCGCGGTCGTTTGCTCGGCTGCGCCTCACTGTTTTTTGGGGCGCTGAGCCGCCGATGGCGGGGGCATTGCCCCTCCCCGGGGGTGCATGGACACCCATCGCCGCAGTGCCGATTTCCCCCCGCCCCATGACCCCAGGGCGGGGTAGGCCGCGAATCTCACCCGCATCGCACAATGCGGGCACGAGAAAGGAGGCCGGGATGCCGGAGATGCCGGAATCGGTCGCATCCGACGACTATCAATCGCATATCTGGGCGAGCGTAACCGCATCGGGGCGCTTCTCCGACGAGGACGCGCCGAACCTCGCGCTGCTGTGCTACTGGCACGCCGTGGCGAAGGCCGCGGAGGACGCGATGAGCAGGGGCAAGTCCGTGAAGGTGCTCGACCCCGTCGGCTACAAGCCCGTCAAGGCGAAGAACGGGCGGCACGCCATCATGGAGCGCCCGCACCCCGCCGTGTCCGTGCTCAAGCAGGCGACAGCCGAGATACGCGCGCTCAACGAGCTGCTCGGGCTGTCGCGCAAGGCGGTGCCCATCCAGGTGCAGCAGGCGCGTCCGCAGAGCGACGGCGCTAGGGTGCTGAGCCTCATGTTCGCCGACCGCGAGCGCAAGGCCAAGGCGGCGGGCGCCTGATGGAGCCCAGGCAGACGCCGACATACGAGGCCAACGTCCCGGAGGACCTCAGCGGCGACGGCGGGATGGCCTGCGAGCTCGCGACCGCCTACTTCGGCGACCCGCTGCCGTGGCAGCCGCACCTGCTCGACGCGATGCTGGCCCGCGACGCGCGCGACAAGTACCTGCTGCGCACGCTGGGCATCTCCATCCCGCGCCAGAACGGAAAGAGCTGGGTCGTGCGCGCCAGGTGCTTCTACGGCGCGCTCAACGGCGAGAAGATCCTGTACACCTGCCAGCACGGCGACACCTCCGACCAGATGTTCAAGGAGCTGTCCCAGCCATTCGAGGACGAGGACGAGACCGAGCTGCACGACCTCCTGCTCGCCGTGCGCAAGACGAACGGGCAGCAGGCCATCAGCCTCAAGAACGGCGGACTCATTCGCTTCACCACCCGCACCAACTCGCTGGCGCGAGGCAAGACCTACGACGTGCTCATCTACGACGAGGCGCAGGAGCTCACGGACACGCAGCAGGCGGCGTCCCTGCCTGCAATCTCGGCGAGCGCGATGCACAACCCGCAGACCATCTACCTCGGAACGCCGCCAGGCCCCGACAACGTCGGCACGGTGTTCCGCGACCTCCACGACGACGTGCACGACGGCGAGTCCGAGATGGCGTGGATCGAGTGGGGCGCGGACGAGATAGGCGACGTCCACGACGAGTCGAGATGGTACGAGTTCAACCCGTCCATGGGCACCGTGCTCAACTACGAGGCCGTCAAGGGCGAGTCCGAGCAGATGCAGCCCGACGTGTTCGCGCGCGAGCGCCTCGGATGGTGGGCGAAGACGGGAGGCTCGCTCCTCTACGCCCTGTCCTCCAAGAAGTGGGACGGGTGCCGGCGCGACTCGGCGCCCACCGGCGGAAAGCTCGCCTTCGGCGTGAAGTTCTCCGTGGACGGCTCCCGCGCCGCGGTGTCCTGGGCGCTCGCCGACAGGGACGGACCGTCCTACGTCGAGCTGTACGACGTGATGGGCGCTTCGGGCGGAACGGTCGCGATCTCGGACATGCTCCTGCGCAACCGAGACGAGATCGCGTGCGTCTGCATCGACGGCAAGTCCGGAGCGGACGCGCTCAAGCGGCGGATGCTCGACGGCGGCTTCAGCAAGTGCGCACTCGAGATGGGAACCCCGGCAATCGTGCAGGCTGCGGCGTCGATGCTCAAGGACGAGGTCGACTCGGGCACGCTCTCGCACATCGAGTCGCCGGCGCTCGACGACTCGGCGCGCAAGTCGCTCAAGCGCGACATCGGCAGGGACGGGTGGGGCTTCGAGGACGGTCCCGACTCCATCGCCGCCCCCATCGAGTCCGCATCGCTCGCCCTCTGGGCGGCGAGAACAACGAAACGAGACCCGCGAAGGGAACAGGAGGCCAGCTTCTGATGGCAGCAGTGAACATGGAACTGGCGGGGCAGGTAGCATCCGCCGCAGGCTTGGAGCCGGGCGACGCGGCGCTCGTCCGCGAGCTCATGACCGTCTGGCGCGAGCACCGCGCCAGCAATCTCGAGCGCGAGGACTACTACCTCGGGCACGTGTCGGTGAAGGACCTCGGCATCGCCATGCCGGCGAGCCTCGCCAAGAAGATCAACCCGCGCGTCGACTGGCCCCGCAAGGCCGTGCACGCCCTGGCGGACCGCTCCATCTTCAACGGTTACACGTGCGCGGACGAGCAGACGAGCAAGGCCCTCCGCGCCATCTGCGAGTCGAACCAGCTGGAGCGCCTCTACCGCAAGAACCTCATCGGCGAGCTGAAGCACTGCTGCGGCTTCTGGACCGTGACAGACGGCGGCGGCTACCCGGTCATCTCGGCATACCCCGCCACCGCGGCGGCGGCCCTGTGGGACGACGCTCGCAAGGCCATCAGGGCGGGCATCGTCGTGGCTGAGTCCAAGAAGATGCCCGGCGACGCCGAGCGCGTGCCGACCGTGGTGCACCTGCTCACCGACAACAGCCTCGTGGTGCTCACGCGCGACGGCGGCTCGTGGGTAGCCGAGTACCGCGAGCACTCGATGGGGCGCTGCCTCATGGAGCCGATGGCACACGGCGCGACGCTCGAGCGCCCCTTCGGCACCTCGCGCATAAGCCGCTCCGTGATGAGCATCACCGACGACGCCATCCGGCAGCGCGCCCGAATGGAGGTCGCCGCCGAGGCCGCGACCCTGCCGCAGACTTGGCTACTGGGCACCTACAAGAAGATGCTCAACGACGACAACAAGTACGACGCCTCGATGGGCGCGGTCAACGAGATCACGAAAGACCCGGACGGCGACAAGCCCACGGTCTGGCAGTCCGCGCAGCTCCAGATGGCACCGCTCACGGAGTACCTGCGCCAGCTCGCCTGCCAGATGTCGGCCGTGACCAACGTACCGGTGAGCTTCTTCGGCGTGTCCAACGACAACCCGTCCTCCTCGGACGCTATCGCCGCGTCCCTGGAGCCCTTGGTCATCGACGCCAAGAACCTCAACCGCGACAACGGCACGGCGCTGCGCAACGTGGCCTACATGGCGCTCGCCGTGGCGAACGGCACCGATTTCGCCACCGAGCGCGACGCGGGGCATGAGATCAACCCGCGATTCCTGTCCCCGGCGTACCCGTCCACGGTGAGCCTGTCCGACGCGCTGCTCAAGCAGGTGCAGGCGCTCCCGAAGCTCGCCAACTCCACGGTGGCCTACGAGATGCTCGACTACACGGACGAGCAGATCCAGCGCATCGAGTCGGATGCCAAGAAGGCGCAGGCGGGCGCGGCTATCGCATCGCTGTTCGAGCCGAAGGAGGGCGAGAATGGCGGCGGTGCCGACTAGCCTGCTGGACGAGCTGACCGATGAGGTGAACGCGCTGTCGGCAGACGCCCAGGCGAAGGTGAGGCCGGCGCTCGAGTCCCTGCTGTCGAGCTGGGAGCGCGGAGGTGGCGGCGATGTCGCCTCTCTCCGCGAGAGGGCCTACGAGACGATCGAGACGGTGCTCGGGTACTACGCCGACACGTGCGCCGCCGCGAGGGCCGCAGAATACTACGACGCGGTCAGGGCGTCGCAGGGCTTCCCCGGGAAGTATCGGGCGGTCGCCGAGTCCATGCGAGACCCGGACGCCACGCTCGGCGCGGTTAGATATTTCATCGGCAAGGTCGTCGAGGGCGCCCCCGAGGTCTTTGTCTCGCGGTGCGTCACGAGGGTCGACGAGGAGATCAGGCGCGCCGCCAACAGGTGCGTCGCCCACAACGCGCGCAAAGACCCGGCAAAGCCGTGGTACGCCCGCGTTCCCCGTGGCGAGACGTGCGGGTTCTGCCTCATGCTCGCGTCGTTCGGCTTCTACGCCAAGACCGAGGAGGCGGCCGAACACTCGCACGCGCACTGCGACTGCCGAATCGTTCCCGGCTTCGACGGGGTGACCACAGTCAAGGGATACGACCCTGACGGGATGTACGAGAGGTATAACGACTGCCTGGCCGCGCTCGGAGGCCGCGACGGCATCGCCTCCGACTGGTACGCAATGCCGGAGGACGAACGCAAAGCGCTCGTGAGGCGCCACGGCAACAAGGAGGGGAAGGCGTACACCGCCTACCTCAACAACCGCGTCGCATCCGAGATAGAGCTACGCGACCCGTCCTGGTACGCGGGCGGCGAGCATAAGGGCATAACGTTCACGGACGATGCGGTGAGGCGCGACAAGGTAAAGAGGTGGAGGGTAGACCCCGGAGAGAGGAGAACCGCAGAGAAGCTGGCGGCACTGGGCTACAAGACCGAGTTCTGGGAAGACGAGGTGCACCTGAAGAGCGAGAACGCGCAGGGAAAAACGACCGTAAGCCGCGCCGACCTGTCCACGGGCATCGAAATCAAGACCGTGTACACGTCGAAATCGGAGAACACGTTCAAGTCGCACATGAAGTCCGTGGCCAACAAGAGCGGGGTGCGGTTCGCCGTCTTCGACGTCAGCGAGAACAAGTCGGTCACCGACAGCCAAGCCGAAGCGTGGATACGCAAGTACATGAAGAGGTACGGAATCTCTGAGGTGCGGATGCTGGGGCACGACGGGTCGCTCCAAACGATAAAAAAATAGGCGGGAGCTGCATGTCTCAATAGGTGAGTCAAACAGCTTCCGCCTAACCCCATCATACCGCATGGCCGCCCACGGGCGGCTTTTTTCATGCCGAAAAACGCCAAACAGGCCAAATCTCACGCCCGTAGGACACTGCCGCGCGACAGGGCCGCACGGCCCGAAACGCACATCTAAGGGGCTCGGCCGCGCGGCTGGCCCGACGGGCCGCACGGTCCGGGAAAGGACACGACATGGCAGCAGAGACCAACACGGAGCCCACGGGCGGTACGGAGCCGACCGGGGGCGAGGAGCCCGACTACAAGGCGCTCTACGAGGCCGAGAAGGCGCACTCCCGCAAGTGGGAGAAGCAGGCCAAGGCCAACAAGAGCGCGGCAAGCGCACTCGACGAGGCCAACCAGGCGAAGAAGACCGCCGACGAGAAGGTCGCGGAGCTCGAGAAGCGACTCGACGCCAAGGAGAAGGCCGAGGCGCGAGCCAAGACCGCCGCCAAGGTCGCGCAGGAGAAGGGAGTCCCCGCCGAGCTCATCGTCGGCGAGGACGAGGAGAGCATGGCCGCATGGTGCGACAAGATGCTCGCCGCATTCAAGACAAAGCCCGCGCCGCGAGTGGAGAAGCCCGGCAGCTTCGACAAGGGCGGCAAGGGCGGGGACGAGGCGCTGCGAGACTTCGCCAAGCGCCTCCTGAAGTAAGCCAAACCCGAAGAAAGGCACAGAAATGGCTGCAAACGACACCCAGAAAATCAAGCTGCCGTCCAGCGTGGTCTCCACCATCATCGGCAAGGTGAAGGACACCTCCACCATCGCCACGCTGAGCCCCAGCACGCCGCAGAAGTTCGCCGACACGACCTATCTCGTGTTCAACCCGACCGCAGAGGCCGAGGTCGTCGCCGAGGGCGGCAAGAAGTCCGGCTCCGAGATCTCCACCGACCCCGTGGTCGCAAAGCGCGCCAAGATCGTCACGACCACGCGCGTCTCCGACGAGCTGAAGTGGGCCGACGAGGACAACCAGCTGGAGATTATCTCCAACATCATCGCCGACCAGACCGCCGCCGCGGGCCGCGCGCTCGACTACATCGTCTACCACGCCATCAACCCCAAGACCGGCCTCGGCCTCACGGGCTACACCGCCCTGACCGCTGACAAGGACGTCCACAGCGTCGCCAAGACCGACTCCCCGGTCGACGACATTGACTCCCTCTCCGACGCCCTGCTCGACTACGGCATCAACGGCATCGCCATGAGCCGCCAGTTCGCCTCCGAGCTGCGTAAGCTGCGCGTGCCCGCCACCGGGCAGCGCCTGTACCCCGAGGTGCCGCTGTCCCTCAACGTGGGCAACCTCGACGGCATCCCCGCCTCCGTGTCCGGCACCGTGAACGGCCGTCTCGCCAAGACCCCGACCAAGGTTTCCGCGATCATGGGCGACTTCTCCGCCATCAAGTGGGGCATGGTCCGCGACATCACCGCCGAGGTCATCGAGTACGGCGACCCCGACAACACCGGTCAGGACCTGAAGGGCTACAACCAGATCGCCTACCGCACCGAGGCCGTCCTCGCATACGCGGTACTCGACCCGAAGGCCTTCGCCGTCCTCAAGAGCGCCTAGGGGGTACCGAGATGGCTCATCTAGTCCAGAAGCTCATCGTGGAGGACGCTGGCAAGGCGTCCAGCATCCTCCCGCAGCACGTTGCGCTCGTCTCGCCCGACGGCAAGCCGCTCGTGCTGCCCAAGAAGGTCGCCAACCCCGGCGCCAGCCCGACCGTCGCGAAGGTCGTTCAGGCCCTCGTCGACGCCGGGATCATGGAGGCCGAGTAGCCATGGCCGCGCTCGCCAGCGTGGACGACTACAAGGCCCGCTACGGCGAGCCCGCGGACGAGGCCCGCACCTGGGTGCTGCTGCAGGACGCATCGGACCTGATGCTCGCGGCATTCGAGGACCGAATCGGCGAGTACACCGAGGGGGCGTGCCCGGCGTTCGACCGCGCCGCGCCCGCCGTGTGCTGCCTGCTCGTCAACCGCGTGCTCTCCGCCCCCGCCGCCATGGCGGGGGCCACCCAGTACAGCCAGGGGGCGGGCGGATACACGGCATCGGTGACCTACGGCTCGGCGCTCGGCGAGATGTACCTCGGGAAGAGCGACCTCAGGCGTCTCGGCCTCACCGGTCAGGCGCTCGGGGCGCTCACGCCTCTGGAGAGGGGAGGGGTGGCCGAATGACGTGCCTCATCTCCGGCGAGACCGTGACCGTGCGCAGTGCGGCCCAGTCGTTCGACGAGCTGGGAGAGCCGACCGGCGAGACGGTGACCGAGACGGCGGTCGAAAACGTCGTGGTCTGCCCCGGCGCGACCGCCGACCTCGACTCGACGCGCCCCAATGGCGTGACGGTCGCCTACACGCTCTGCTTCCCGAAGGGCGCGGACGTTGACCTCAAGGACGCGACGGTCACGGTGCGCGGCACCGACTACAAGGTGGTCGGCGACCCCAAGCGATACACCGCGGCCAACACGCCCGGCCCCTGGGACCTCACCTGCGAGGTGACCCGAACCGATGGCTAAGGCGAAGTGCGAGGTCAAGATCAAGTGGAAGGGCTGGAACCGCGGCGGATACGCCGAGGTCATGAACGGCGGGGGCGTGCAGACCATGCTCACCGAGAAGGCCAACGCCGCCGCGGCCGCATGCAACTCCACGTTCACGCCGAAGTACGGCGAGAACGGCTACAGCACCGCGGTCGCAGGCGGTTCGCTTGCGAGGGGCCGCGTCGTCTACACGGATAGCAAGCACGCCAACGTGAGCGAGCGCAAGCACAACCGCCTGCAATCCGTCTTCGGGGGTGACTGATGGACATCGAGAGGGTAGTGGCCCAGCGCCTTATGCACGCGACCGGCATCAAGTGCGTGCCGGACGTTCCGCGCGAGAGACCCGATGAGTTCGTCCAGGTCACCCTCGCAGCCACGAGCGCGACGCGGTTCATCCAGTCGCCGCGCGTGCTCGCCACGTCGTGGGCGAAGACCCGCAGGCGCGCACGCGAGATCGCCGAGGCCGTCGAGCGGGCGTGCTCCGCCATCGAGGACGAGCCGAACGTGTTCTCCGCCGTGCCCGACGGCACCTACCGATGGGACGACCCCGACACGGGGACTCCCAGATACCAGACGAACATCAACCTGACCATCTGCGAATAAGGAGCAATCATGGCAGAAAGCAACAAAAACAACGTCGCCAACGTCTCCAGCGCCAAGGGAGTCAAGGGCGGCTACATCTTCACCGCTCCCGTCGGAACGACGCTGCCGACCGACTACACGACCGCGCTGCCCGAGGCGTGGAAGTGCCTCGGCTACATCAGCGAGGACGGCTACGTCGAGACGCTCGACACCGACTCCGAGGACATCAAGGACATGAACGGCGACCTCATGGCGTCGCCGCAGACCTCTCGCGTCGAGAGCGCGCAGCTCACGCTCGCCGAGATCAAGGCCGCGACCCTCAAGGTCATGTACGGCTCCGGCAACGTCAAGGACGAGGCCGGCATGATCACCGTCAAGCACAACGGCGACTCCACCGAGACGTGGCCCGCCGTGCTAGAGCTCGTGCTCAAGGACGGCCGCCGCTGGCGCAAGGTCGTGCCGCTCGCCCAGTCCTCCGAGCTGGACGACCTCACCCTCGCCGTGGGCGAGCTCGCCGCGCGCGCCCTCACGGTCAAGTACCTCACCGACGATGCCGGCAACACCTGCTACGACTACATCCAGTCCACCGAGACCGCGACCGCCAAGGCCGCTGAGACCGCGGAGGGCAAGTAATGACCGAGCTCACATTCACCATCCCCGGCATCGACGGCGAGTTCACCGCCGACCTCGACGAGCTGCTCAGCTACAAGACGAACAAGCAGTTCGCCAAGAGCGAGACCGAGCCCGCCGGGATGTTCGAGGCCTTCGAGCGCGTCTTCGCGGGCCGCGACGAGGAGTACATGGAGCGCCTCGGCGGCTCCGTCGAGTCCACGGGCGTGCTCATGCAGGCCGCATTCGAGGCGGCGAAGGCAAAAAACTCCCAGGATTCGTCCTCGAGCTCGAAGGGCACCGCTCAGAAGTCGTAGCGGAC
Source organism: uncultured Collinsella sp. (assembly GCA_900552755.1). Lineage (GTDB taxonomy): Bacteria > Actinomycetota > Coriobacteriia > Coriobacteriales > Coriobacteriaceae > Collinsella. The sequence continues at coordinate 8,565 of USAY01000003.1, read as the reverse complement.
TTCCGCCAGTACTACGGCATCGACCTCCCGCTCGAGGGCGGACCGAACGACCTCCGGCGCGCCGCCCTCCTGTGGGAGCAGTTGCCGAAGGAGTCGAGGTGCGCGCGCCGCATGTACCCGGAGCTCAAGTGGAGCGAGGAGACGTACATGCTCTGGCGCATCGAGCACCAGCTCAGGAGCCTCGCGTGGGGGCTGAGCGACAAGAAGCACCGGCCGCCGCAGGAGCCGCAGCCGCTCAAGACGCCCGGGCAGCTCGCAGAGCTCAAGAGGCACCAGCGCAACGCCCTCGCGAACAGGGCGGAAATCGACGAGATTCTAGGATTAGGAGGACGGGATGGCGACTAGCGTAGGCTCGGCATGCATCACGCTCATGCCGTCCATGAAGGGCTTCGCCGGCAGCATCTGCTCGGAGTTCGGCGACACGGGCTCCAAGGCCGGAAAGTCATTCGGCGACTCGATGACCTCCGGCGTGGACGGCGGGGTCAAGCGCTCCAGCGGGCTGCTGAGCGGGCTCGGCACCGTCGCCAGGGGCGTGGGCACCGTCGCCGCGGCTGGCATGGGCGCGCTCACCACGGCGGTGACCGCAATCGGCGGCGCTGCGGTATCCGCATACGCCGACTACGAGCAGCTGGTCGGCGGCGTCGACACGCTCTTCGGCTCCGCGTCCGGCAAACTGCAGGGATACGCCGCGGAAGCGTACAAGACGTGCGGCATGAGCGCCAACCAATACATGACCCAGGCGACCAGCTTCGCCGCATCGCTCGTGAGCTCGTGCGGCGGCGACGTGGCGAAGGCAGCCGAGTCCGCCAACACGGCGATGGGCGACATGGCGGACAACGTCAACAAGATGGGCTCGGACATGGCCGACGTCCAGAACGCCTACCAAGGCTTTGCCAAGCAAAACTATACGATGCTGGACAACCTGAAGCTGGGCTACGGCGGCACGAAGTCCGAGATGGAGCGACTCATCGCGGACGCCAACAAGCTGCGCGCGGCGCAGGGCAAGACCGCCGACCTCACCATCGACAGCTACGCCGACGTGGTCGAGGCGATCCACACCGTGCAGTCCGAGATGGGCATCACCGGCACGACCTCCAAGGAGGCCGCGACGACCATCTCCGGCTCCATCGGCATGGCCAAGGCATCGTGGGAGAACTTCCTCACCGGCCTTGGCCGAGACGACGTGGACTTCTCGCAGCTCACCGAGCAGCTGCTCACGTCCGTCGGCGCGGTCGCCAAGAACATCGCGCCGCGCGTCGCGCAGATCGGGCAGGGCATCATCAAGGCGCTCCCCGCGGCGCTCTCCGGCATCGCGTCGGTGCTCACGCCCATCGTGTCCGAGGCGCTCGCCACGGCGTGGAACATCGCCGTCGGGGCGCTCGCCGGCATCGGTATCAAGCTGCCGAAGCTGGACTCCTCGCAGATCTGCTCGGCGCTTCAGGCCATTCTTGGCGTGGCCACGTCCGTCGGTAACGGCATCAAGGCGGCAATCGGGTTCATCGCGCCGCTCATCGCGCCAATCGGCACGGCGCTGCTCAACATCGCGCAGGCCGTGCTGCCGGTGCTCTCCACCGGCATACAGGTGGTGCTCGGCATCGTGCAGGCGCTGTCGCCGGTCATCGGCTTCCTGGTCACCGTCATCGCTGACGTGATGACGACCGTCTCGCAGCTCGTCGCCATCGCCATGCCCGCCGTGCAGTCCGTGCTGTCGGCGGTGCTGGCTGCGATGCCGCTCATCCAGGGCGCGATTCAGGTGGCGATGGGCATCATCTCCGCCGTCTGGAACGCAGTCTGGCCGGTGATCTCCGCTGTCCTGACCGGCGTGATGGATGCAATCTCCACTGCCGTCCAGGTCGCGATGGCCGTGGTGCAGACAGTCATCTCCACGGTCACCGCCGCGATAAGCGGAGACTGGGATACGGTCTGGAACACCATCAAGTCGGTAGCCGAGCTCGTCTGGTCTCAGATAGAGTTCGCCGTGCGAGCGGCCATCGGGGTCGTCGAGTCCGTGATAACGTCCACGCTCGATGGAATCAGCTCGATTTGGTCAAGCGTGTGGGACACCGTCCGCGACTTCGCCGAGGTGGTCTGGGGACGCATCAAGTTTGCCGTCAACTCGGCGATAAATCAGGTCAGCGGCGTGATCAGCTCCGTGCTCAACAGCATCAGCTCCACGTGGTCGAGCATGTGGGGGAGCATCAAGAGCGCCTGCTCGTCCATCTGGGAGGGCATCAAGAGCGCGGCGTCCAACGGAATCAACTCCGTCTACAGGACCGTCACGAGCATCAAGGGCAAGATCACCGGGTTCTTCTCGGGTGCGCGCAACTGGCTCTTCAACTCCGGCAAGTCGATACTCAACGGCCTGAAGGACGGCATCATGTCCGCTATCGGCTCGGTGACCTCGGCGGTCTCCGGCGCAGTATCCAGAATCCGCTCCTTCTTCCCGTTCTCGCCGGCAAAGGTCGGCCCCTTCTCCGGGCACGGCTACACGACCTTCTCGGGCAAGGCCCTCATGCAGGGCTGGGCGCAGGGCATCGGCTCCGGCACCGGCACCGTGGTCTCCGCCATCAGCGGCGCCATGGACACCGCGCAGGGGATGCTCTCGACGGGCCTGACCGTCGCTCCGTCCGCGGTCTACACTCCGGCGCGTCCCGAGGAGGATTCCGACGACGCCCTCGCCGGCATCCTGTCCGTCCTCGAGCAGATCCGGGACAAGGACGGAAACCTGTACATCGACTCGGAGCGCGTCTCCTCCGCCATCGCGATGCGCGGCAGGCACACGCTCGCCGCAAGGGGGTTCGCATGATATTCGGCGGAATCGACCTCACGCCGTACCTGCTGGTGACCAAGGTCACGAGACCGATTGTCCCCAAGGTGCGGCTCGATGAGACCGAGGTCCCGGGCATGGACGGCTCGCATATCCGCGCCACGGGCCTCGAGCCCGTCGAGATAGCGGTCGACTGCAACATCGTCGGCGGCTCCCTCGACGAGGTCGCCGAGGCAAGGGCCGTGCTCGCCTCGGCGCTGTCCGGCGGCGAGAAGGCCCTCGTGCTCGACGACGCTCCCGAGCGCTACATGCTTGCGCGCTACAGGGGAGGGGCGGAGCAGGGGCGCAACGCACACATGCCGAATCTCACGCTCGCGTTCTACTGTGCAGACCCCGCCGCCTACGGGCAGCGGCGCTCCGAGCAGGTGACGGCATCCCAGCACGCCGTCGCCGCCGGGGGCAACTACAGGGCCTACCCTACGGTCACGTGCAAGCCCCCGGCAGGCTCGAGCTGGACAATCACCAACGTCTCGACCGGGCGGTTCGTCCGCGTCGAGGCGTCGTTCACGGGCGCACAGACCGTCGTGCTGGACATGCGTGCGGAGCGCTGCACGGTCAACGGCGCGGACTGGCCCGTGACCGTCGCGAGTGACTTCTTCTCGCTCGACGGCGTGCAGCAGATCAAGACGAGCGGCGGCACCGCGACGCTCGAATGGGAGGAGAGGTGGCTCTAGGTGCGAATTGACGTATACACGTGGCAGGACGTCTACGTATCGACAATCGGCCCCGAGGAGCTGCTCTCCCTCACCCATACCGACGAGCTCAACGGCGAGGACAGCGTGGACATCGTCACGACCTTCGCGCTCAAGCAGGGCTACCGCCTCGTGTGGGTCGACCGCCTCGGCAAGGTCCACGAGCACGTCTGCCAAGACCCCAAGGGCCTCCACGCCGGAGGCGATACGGTCTACACGGACACGGCGATCAACTCAATCTGCGAGACGTACGGCGACTATATCGAGGACAAGCGCCCCTACGGCTACGGCTTCTTGCAGGCGCTGAATGTCTGCCTTGGGCCGACCCGCTGGACCGCCGGAACGGTCGACCAGACCGGCACCGTCGACAAGGGCCTGACCTTCTACCACACCTCGGCGCGCGAGGCGCTCCAGTCAATCTTGAAATGCGGCGGTGAGCTTGAGACTGAAATCACCGTATCCGGCGGCAGGGTGACATCTCGCAGGGTGGGCATCCGCTCGCACCGAGGCGCGAAGGGCGGCCACCGCCGGTTCACCTACACCAAGGACCTGACATCGGTATCACGCACCGAGCACTACGGGGCGATCACTGCCTGCTACGGCTACGGCAAGGGTATCGAGACCGACACGGGCGGCTACGGCCGCAAGCTGACCTTCGGTGACATCAACAACGGCAGGAACTACGTGGAGGACGCGACCGCGCTCAGGCTGTACGGGCGACCCGACGGCAGGGGCGGGCGCGCGCACGTGTTCGGACAATATGAAAATTCAAATTGCGAGGACGCGGCAACCCTGCTCGCCGAGACCCGCGCGTACCTCGACTCCCGCAAGGAGCCGGGAATGACCTACGAGGCCGACGTCGTCGACCTCGTGCAGTTCGGGCGCGAGTGGGAGGGCGTCGCCGTGGGCGACGACGTCCAGATCGTCGACACGTGCTTCTCCCCGGCGCTGCGCTGCGAGGGCCGCGTGGCCAAGCTCGTGACCGACGAGCTTGGCGGCTCCATGCGCGTGACGCTCGGGAACGTGACCGAGACAATCACGGACATGTTGCTGGCTCAGCAGCAGAAAGTGTCCAGCCTGTCGAAGCGCTCGTCCAACTGGGACGTGGCGGCATCCACGCCGCCGTCGTACCTCCAGCAGGTCATGGACAGCATGAATACGCAGTTCAACCTCGCGGGCAACAGCTACGTCCATACGAGCTTCGAGCGCGGTCTGATCTTCGGCTCCGTGCCCCTCGACGCGGACGGCCGCTCGACGACCGGCGACGGCATGGCCATGCAGCTGTGCTCCCAGGGATTCCGCATCGCCTCCGGCTGCAAAGCCGACGGCTCGTGGGACTGGCGCACCTTCGGCACCGGCGCGGGCTTCACGGCCGACCTCATCACGGTCGGCACGCTCATGGGCGACCTGATCAAGGCCGGAACCATCCAAGACAGGAGCGGCAAGAACTACTGGAACCTCGATGCCAGCGAATTCCACCTCGGCCCCGGCGCCAAGCTCGACGGCAAGGACATCGCCGTCGCCGATGCCGTGATAGCGTCGGTGGACGTCGAGTACGCCCAGGGAACGTCGCGCGTCACCGAGCCGCAGGGCGGATGGCAGACCACGGCGCCGCAATGGGTGTCGGGCAAGTACATCTGGACGCGCACCAAGACCACCATGCAGTCCGGCGACATCGAGTACAGCGAGCCCGTGTGCATCAGCGGCATCGATGGCGCCAAGGGCGACAAGGGCTCGACCGGTACCGGCGTGCGCGGCATCGTCGAGCAGTACTACCTCTCCACGAGCTCCACGGCGCAGTCCGGCGGCAGCTGGTCGGAGGCCCAGCCCGCGTGGGCGAAGGGCAAGTACATCTGGACGCGCAGCAAGATCGCGTGGACGGACGGCTCGGTCACCTACACCGCGCCGTGCCTCGCCAAGGCCATCAACGGCTCCAACCAGATGGCCGGCAGCGCCATCGCGGCGCGCGTAAAGCTCTACGCGAGGAACCAGTCGGACAGCGTGCCGCCGATTAATGCGCAGAACCCAGAGCTGGGATGGTCCGAGGACCTCCCGCAATGGTCGAACGGATATTTCGTCTGGTCGATGGAACGCGTCACATACGGCGACGGCAGCGTCACCCACACGGCGCCGGTGCTGGAGGCCGCGTACAACAAGGCCTACCAGAGCGCGCACGACCTCACGGGTTCGCTCAATGGCCTCGACACGACGGTGCAGGACCTCGCCAAAGACGGTGTGGTGACCGAAGCGGAGAAGGCGGCGGTCAAGAAGGCCAAGCAGGACGTCGAAAAGGAGCGCGAGGAGCTCACGAGCCAGTACAACGCGCTGAAGTCGAACAAGGACCTCAGTGCCAAGTTCCTCTCGACCGTCCTCGGCCCCCGCTACACCAAGGCCTTCGGCACGACCGACGAGGGCGGCACGTACGGCGCCTACGCCGACAAGGTCGACAAGGTGATCAAGTGCAAGACCGCCGAGGAGCTCAAGGTTGCAATGGACGAGTACGACGCGGCCTACGGCGCATACTCGACCGCCGTGAGGGACTATGCCGAGGCCGCGACCGGGGCGCGACATGCCATCGAGCAGAAGAACGCATCGGACTACGCCGACGGCATCCTGAGCGCCTACGACGAGCAGATGGACCAGAAGGCCATCTTCGACCGCCTGACGAACGGCGGCGCAGACCAGGGGCTCTACATGAGCAACAACAGGGTCTACGTCAACGCGACATACATCGCAACCGGGACTCTCGCGGACGCAAAGGGGCGCAACTCGTGGAACCTCAAGGAAGGCGTGCTGACGACCAACTACATGACGGCGAAGAACATCACGGCGACCGGAAGCTTCACCGGTGGAAACCGCAGCAGCGGGTACGCCATGGAGCTCGACTCGAGCGGGAAGTTGGCGGGATTCAAGGACGGCACGCAGTACGGATACATCGAATGCTCCTCAACGTCACATGACATCGACAATCCGTCGATTATCTACCACGGACTGCAGCTGCAGGGACAGGGCGTCGTGCGAGTCTCGACCCCGAGGCTCAGCGTGAGCGGCAGTGCCGACACGAGCGTCACGACGTGGTCAGGCCTGTCAACCAAGGTCGGAGTGGCATACCACCCGCTTTACACGGAGAACGGCAAGAAATATTTCAACGACCAGTCCCAGACATCGTCGGTGCTCGAGTTCAAGAACGGCCTGCTGATCGGTGTGTCGACAATGCCGTCCGGGTGGAGCGGATAAGAGATGAAAGGACAAGAAGGAATGGAAGCAAGCAAGAAAATCGTCGTGGGCTACGCCGTCCACGACATCATTGGAAACAACGAACAGTGCTTGACGGAGTACGATCCGGAGGCGCTCCGGCGCGCCGAGGACGCCGGACTCATATTTGTCGCCCAGTACGACGACGGCACGCGCGAGGTCGTCAAGGCCGCGGACGTCCGCAAGCCTGACCCCACTGTCAACGGCATCCCGCTGGCGACCGCCGGGTACGTCGATGAGCGCACCGCCGCCACGGTCGCCGTGTTCGACGCGCTCTCGGCCATCGTCGACCCTCAGCCGGCCACGGCGGACGAGACGGGGGAGGGAACCGAGGCCGTCGACCCGGTCGAGGCATTCAGGGCCGCGCTCGCCGCCCTGAAGGCGCTGGAGGCCAAATGATCAACCACGCTATAGCGCTCGACATGCGCAAGCGCCCGGGCACAGTCCCGCAGCGCGTCACCGTGCGCAGGGGCGAGACGCAGACCCAGAAGATAACGGCGTCGCTCACCGTGGACGGCGCGACGTACACCCCGACGTGCCAGCTCGCGCGCCTGTGCGTGCTCCACGCCGACGGCACGTGGGCGCGCTGCTCGGCGACCGTGGGCACGGCCTCGGTGAGCGCCACGCTGGCGCCGGAGGCCGTCAACGGCACCGGCAAATGCCGCCTGGCCTACTTCGAGTTCTACGCCAACGGGGCCTCCGAGACTACCGAGGACTTCGCGCTCGTCATCCTGGGAAATGTGGACGGGACAACAGGGCCTGCCGTCAGCTACGACCAGGAGCTCGACGAGCTCTACAGGAAGTGGAGCACTGAGCTATCTCGGCTCGGTCAATCCGCGTTCGATGCGGCATCCGCCGCTAGCGGTGCGGCGTCGAGGGCCGATGCGGCGGCAAGCGCGGCATTGCAGATCGCGAACGCGGCGGCGCAGGGCGCCGCCGGCGAGTCCGACATCGCCGAGCTGCGCCGCCAGAACGGCCAGCTCGCGACGATGCTCGCCGACGCGACAGACAAGTTCATCTACATGGACGGCACGGTCTACTGCCCTGCCGGCAAGGCGTCGGTATCCGGGGACACGGTGACGTTCGGCAGCACGTGCTCGGTATCGGGCAGCACGGTAACCCTTTCCTAAGGAGGATAAATGGCAAATGCAAAGACGCTGGTCGTAGGCGGCCAGCCGCTCAACGTCATCGACGATACCGCGCGCAGCAACGCGCAGACGGCGCTCAACAACGCCGAGTACAACCGCCAGGGCCAAATCGGCAAGTACGGCGGGCAGAACATCGCCACCATCCTGGCGGGAGAGATCGGCAGCGGCAGCGTGTACGACGCGCTGCACAAGCGAGCGGCGGCCGGCAACTTCGCGGGCCTTCGCGTCGGGGACTACATCGACGTGCCTCTCGTGAGCGCGTCCGCCGTCACCACCCAGCAATCTGCGCGGTTCCTGCTTGCCCACATCGACCCGTACCTCTACTGCGGCGACAACAGCAAGGGCCACCATATCGCGTTCGTGGCGTCCGCCCCCGTGGCCGTGGCAAAATCCGTGACAGGCGTGGCAAACGACAGCTTCCTAATGTGGAACACCACCAACACGAACCAGGGCACCGCCGACCAGAAATGCCCCTACCCCAACAGCAACCTCAAGGCGTGGGAGACGGCCTTCGAGGCGTGCCTGCCCGAGAGCCTGACCAAGTACCTGCTGACCCAGCGCGTCCTGCTTGAGGAGCGGTACAGCGCCAGCGGCGCGCTCAACGACTCCAACTCGTGGAGCTGGCAGGATATCGGCAAGGTGT
>USAY01000002.1 GCA_900552755.1 uncultured Collinsella sp. | reverse complement strand
GGACTTGCAGCGACGGACCTCAGGACACTCTTACACCACGTCTGCGCGCGCGACCCTGAGGGGCATCTGGAACGGCGGAATTTGCAGAATACTCGCGATTTTGCACGTCGCTGCAGGGGGTACCCTTGCTTTGGCGGTTTACTTCCCCTGCACCATGGTGAGCGAGATCTTCTTGCGGTCGCGATCGACCTTTTCGACCCACACCTTGACCGTGTCACCGACGCGTACCACGTCGCTGGGGTGCTTGACGAAGCGGTTGGCCAGCTTGGAGATGTGCACGAGGCCGTCCTGGTGCACGCCCACGTCGACGAAGGCGCCAAAGTCCACAACATTGCGCACCGTGCCCTTGAGTTCCATGCCGGGCTCCAGGTCGTCGATCGAAAGCGCCGAGCGGCTAAAGACTACCTCGGGCGCGTCGTCGCGCGGGTCGCGACCGGGCTTCTTGAGCTCGTTGACAATGTCGATGAGCGTCAGGGTGCCGCAGTCCAGGTCGCTTGCCAGCGCCGAAATGCTGCCCAGGCGGCGCTCGATATCGGGCACGCCGCCGTGGCTGAGCTCGCTTGCCGCAACGCCGGCGCGCTCCAGGACGGCCGTGGCCACCTCGTAGCTTTCGGGGTGGACGCTTGTCGCGTCAAGCGGGTTCTTGCCGCCGCTGATGCGCAGGAAACCTGCGGCGTTGAGGTATGCCTTGGGTCCCAGCTTGGGGACCTTCTTAAGCTGGCGGCGATCGGTAAAGGCGCCGTTTTCCTCGCGATAGGCCACGATGTTCTTGGCCACGCTCGGCGTGATGCCCGATACATATCCCAGCAGGCTTGCGCTCGCGGTGTTGACGTCGACGCCCACGCGGTTGACGACGTCCTCCACCACGTGGCCCAGGGTGCGCGAGAGCTCGGCCTGGTCAAGGTCGTGCTGGTACTGTCCCACGCCGATAGACTGGGGCGGGATCTTGACGAGCTCTGCCAGCGGGTCTTGCAGACGGCGGCCCAGGCTCATGGCGCCGCGCACGGTGACGTCCAGGTCGGGATACTCCTGGCTGGCGAGCTCGGAAGCGGAGTACACCGATGCGCCGGCCTCGTTGACGATGGTGTATCGCAGCTCAGGCGCCTGCTCGGCGATGAACTCCGAGACGACTTCCTCGGTCTCGCGGCTGGCGGTGCCGTTGCCGATGACGATGGTGTTGACGCTGTCCTTTTTGACGAGGCGGGCGAGCTCGCGCTTGGTGCCGGCGACGTCGTGGCGCGGCTTGGTGGGATAGACCACGCCGTGGTCGAGCAGCTTGCCGGTCTCGTCCATGACGGCGACCTTGCAGCCGGTGCGGTAGCCCGGATCGAGCGCGAGCACGCGGGCGCCGCGCACGGGGCGTGCCGAGAGCAGGCCCTCGAGATTCTTGGCAAAGACATTGATGGCCTCGGTCTGCGCACGGACGGTGAGTTTGGCGCGGGCCTCGCGCTCCAGCGAGGGGGCCATGAGGCGCTTGTAGCCGTCGGCGATGGCGGCATCGAAGACGGGCGCGAAGACGCCCTGGCGTCGGGGCCAACGGCTGCCGAGGCGTGCCGTGGCGGCGCCGCCGTCGACGTTCACGCGCACGCGGAGCTTGCCCTCGCGCTCACCGCGGTCGATAGCCAGCACGCGGTGGTTGGGTATACGGCGCAGCGGCTCATCATAGCTGTAGTACGGCTCGTAGGGGGTCTTCTCGGTGGGGTCGGTGGCCTCGACGACGATGTCTGCGGTGTTTTGCGTAAAGGCACGCAGGTCGGCGACGTTCTCGGGGTCCTCGGCCACCGTCTCGGCCACGATGTCCGCCGCGCCGGCGAGCGCCTTCTCGGGCGTGTCGAAGCCGGCTTCCTCGTTGACGTATGCCGCGGCGGCGTCGAGCGCGCTGCCCTTGGCCGATGCCTGCATGATGATCATATTGGCGAGCGGCTCCAAGCCTGCCTCGCGGGCCTTCTGCGCGCGGGTCATGCGCTTTTTGCGGTAGGGCTTGTAGAGGTCCTCGACACGCTGGAGCTGCGTGGCCTCGCGAATCTGCTGCTCGAGTTCGGGCGTGAGCTTGCCCTGGGCGTCGATGAGCAGAATGACGTCCTCTTTACGCTGCTCAAGATTGCGCAGGTAGGACAGGCGCTCGTCGAGCGCGCGCAGGGCGACGTCGTCCATGCCGCCCGTGGCTTCCTTGCGGTAGCGCGAGATAAAGGGGATGGTGTTGCCCTCGTCGATGAGCTTGACGGCCGCCTCGATGTTGGCGGCCTTAAGGTTGAGCTCGCGAGCGAGCTGGGCGATAAGATCCATGGGACTCCTTGCGTTTAAGGTGCGTTTGCAGCACAGGGCTACCAAGGATACCACCCGCGATGCGACAAAGGGACTGTCCCTTTGTCGCATGCCACTGCACAAAAGCCCCGCGGGCAGGAGGCTGCTCGCGGGGCAAAGAAGAGGGGCTTGTTGGTGGCGGACCGAAGGGTTCGGCATGGGGTTTCTGCCGCGGCCCGCCCTAAAGCGTTACAGCTCGACGAGCTGGCCGGTCTCGGCGGCCTCCTTGATAGCGTTAAGCAGCGTGAGCGTCTTGACGTTATCGGCGGGGGTCACGACGGGCTCGACCTCGCGGCGGACGACCTTCACAAAGTGCTTGAGCTGCATCTTGTGCGGCAGCGCCGGGTCCACGGCCGGGATCTCCATCTGCAGCGGCTTGTGCCAGTTAGAGGCGCCGTCGTAGGAGAACTGGTGCAGGCGGGGCAGCGACAGGGCGCCCTTAGTGCCGCCGATAAAGTAGGCGTCGGCGTCGAAGGGGCGGTACTGCGGATCCTCGCGAGCGGTGGCCTCCCAGTTCCAGGGGCTGGCGGTGGTGTCGGAGATGGTCATGCTTGCGAGCGCGCCATCGGCAAAACGGACGTTGACCACGGCGGAGTCCTCGGTCTCAAAACCGCGGGCGGCGCTGGACTGCATACCCTGGACGGCAACGGGCTCGCCCAGCAGGTAGCGGAGCAGGTCGACGTCGTGCACCAGGTTGACCAGGATCGGGCCGGCACCCTTCTTGCGGCGCCACTCGACATCGAAATACTCGTCATTCTTATAGATCATATAGTGGAAGCTCGACACGGTGAGCTTGCCCAGCTCGCCGGACTCGATGATTTCCTTGGCCTTGTTGACGAAGGGGTTGTGGCGACGGTGCTGGCCCACGAGCACGGGCACGCCGGCGGTCTCGGCCTCGGCGGCGAAGGCCTGGGCGTCCTCGAGGTCGTTGGAGATCGGCTTTTCGACCAGCGGCACGATATTGCGCTTGACGGCCTCGCGGGCAACGCCCAGGTGCAGGTCGTTGGGCGTGGCGATGATGACGGCCTCGGGCTTGACCTCGTCCATCATCTGGGCGGGATCGGTAAAGAACGGCACGCCGGCGGCCTCGGCCGTGGCGCGGGCGCCCTCAAAGGCGTCGGCGATGGCGACGAGCTCGGCCTCGGGCTCCTCGGTGACAAAGCGGATGTGGTTGCGGCCCATGGCGCCGGCGCCGATGACGGCAATGCGGACGGGGTTGAGCTCAGACATTTCGACTCCTTAAATACTGGTGACCGGTGGAATGCGACAAAGGGGCTGCCCCTTTGTCGCATCGGTAAAACTAGGCGGACTTCTTCTTGCTGTCGGAGACCATCATGTAGACGGTAAGCACGACGGCGATGGCGGCGATCACAATAGCGCCGTAGAAGGACTGCTGGTAGGCGGCACTGCCGGCCTCGGCGTGATACAGCACGGCGGTGATGGGCTGGCTGATCCAGGTGGAAGCGGCGTAGCCCAAAAACATGATGCCGTAGTTGACGCCGATGTTGCTGGTGCCAAAGGCGCCACCGGTGAGCGGCGGGTAGATGACGAGCAGGGCGCCAAAGCTAAAGCCGAGCAGGGCGAGCGCCATGAAGAACATGCTCTGCGTAAAGCTCATCGACATGATGACGAGCGCGACGATGGTGACGACAAGGCTGATGAGCAGCGACTTGTAGGCACCGAGCTTATCGATGATCTGACCAAAGGACAGACGGCCGACCAGGTTGGCGCAGGTGTTGACGGAGACGACCACGCCGCCGAGGGCGACGGCTGCGGCGCTCGTGGGGTCGGCGAAGAGCTGGACGGCGGCGATGGAGGCAACCTTGCCGACGAGCAGGGTGCCGGCGGTGGCGGCAAAGGCGAAGGTGATGATGAGGACCCAGAAGCGCGGGGTCTTGACCATCTCGCCCGGGGTGAGGTCGCCGAAGGTACCGGCGTGCGCGCCGCCCTTGGGGGCCTCGAAGCCCTCGGGCAACCAACCGGCCTCGGGGGCCTTCAGGAACAGAGCGGAGGCGGCGATCATCACAAAGAAGATGACGCCGAGCGCCTTAAGGGCGCCAAAGATGCCAAGGCTCGGGATGAGCAGCGAGGCGAGCACCGGGGACAGCACGGCGGGGCCGGCGGTCGAGGCGGCCAGGGTGATGCCGGAGGCGAGGCCCTTCTTGTCGATGAACCACTTCTGACCCGTGGTGAGCGCCGGGTTGTAGCCCAGACCGTTACCGACGGCGGCGACGAGCGAGAACCACAGGTAGAACTGCCACGGCTCGGTGACGGTACCGGACATGAACCAGCCCACGCCGTAGCACACGGCGGCGGCGATCACGACGTTGCGGGGGCCGATTTTATCGGAGATGCGGCCGGCGAAGATGCCCGTCACGGCCATGATGGTCTGGAAGACGGGGAAGGCCCAGGTAAGGGCGCTGGACCACTCGGGGTAGACGGCGAGCAGGTTCTTGCTCACGACGGAATACAGCGCGATGGAGCTGATGAAGAACATGGTGACGCACGCGGCGGAAAGCACGACGGCGCGACCCTTGTTGGAGTTGGTGGAAGCCATTGGACTCTTTCTAATCGATGGGGGGGGGAGGGACTTGTCCCGCGCCCCTCTCTACCGGGCAGGTTTACTGGTCGGTCGGCTTGGCGACGCCGGACTCATCGGACCAGAGCTCGACACCCTTGTTCTTAAGGTAGTTGTCGGCATAGGCGCGACGGCCGCCGGGCTTGGCGGTAAGGTCGCCCATCATGTTGGAGAAACCGCCGTCGACCTTGATAGCGTCGCCGGTGGTAAAGTCCGAGCGCGTGGACGCCAGGAACATGACGGCGTTGGCAATATCACTGACCTCGCCGATTCGGCGCGTGGCGATCAGGCGGCTGCGGCTCTTTTCGACCTCGGGGTCGGCGTAGAAGTTGGCCGACATCGGGGTCTTAACGAAGCAGGGCTCGACGCAGTTGGAGCGGACGCCGTAGGGGCCCCACTCGGCGGCGAGCATCTTGGACATCATGTTGACGCCGGCCTTGGTGGAGCTGTACACGCCCGAGAACGTCTCGGGGGAGTGGCTGGCGACGGTCGAGATGTGCACCAGGCGGCCCTGGCCGGCCTTGATCATCTCGCGACCAAAGCGCTGCGAGGTGATGAAGTAACCGGTGAGGTTGACGTTGAGCACCTGCTCCCAGTCGCTCAGCGGCAGGTCTTCCATGGCTGCGAAGCGCAGGATGCCGGCGGTGTTGACAAGGACGTCGACGCGGCCGAAGTCGGCGATGGTGGCATCGACGGCGGCCTGAACCTCGGTTTCATCGGTAGCGTTCATCTTGTAGCCCTCGGCGTGGATGCCAAACTCGGCGGCGAGGTCGGCGGCTGCGGCCTTGACCTTCTCCTCGTCCAGGTCGAGCAGGACGACGTTGGCGCCGTTGCGGGCGAACTCGCGGCAGATCTCGACGCCCATACCGCCGAGTGCGCCGGTTACGGCGCAGACATCGCCCTCGAGCTTAAGCCAATTGCTCATAGGAACTTCCCTTCTTGTGCCTCCCGGTGGGTCGCTCCCATTAACCGACCCACATGGTTTTCGCTGGTTATCGTATGCTTTGCGTTTGCGCAGGTGAATTGCATATTTGTTAGAATGGCGTTAACCCTAGGTTTACACTGCGCGATGCAGTTTATGCTCAATTGAGCGCGTGACCTGCGAAAACAACCCCCTGTGGCACCATGCGGTCACAGGCGCGAAAACGGGAGATTGACGTGTACGATCGACGACTCGAGGCCATATCGGCTGCCGCGGAGCTGGGAAGCTTCTCGCGTGCGGCGGCAAAATTGCGTGTGTCGACTCCGGCGCTCGTCAAGCAGGTGTCGGGCCTCGAGGCCGAGTTCGGCATCACGCTGTTCGAACGCTCGCACTCGGGCGTTAAGGTGACGCCGGCCGGCGCACTGCTGGTGGACGACGCGCGCTCGATCATGCGGCAGTCCGAGGACGCACTGCGCCGTGCCCGACTTGCGGCGGGCGACGGCGGTGCCGTGCGCCTGGGCGTGTCGATGATGTGTCCGGGGCGCCAAACGCTTTCGATGTGGACGGGCATCCACGATCTGGAGCCGTCGCTGCGATTTGAGATTGTGCCGGTAAGCGACCTCTACGACGAGCGCGAATCCGTCATGCGCAGCTTGGGCCGCGAGGTCGATGTGGTGCAGTCGAGTTTTTCTACCCCACGCTGGGGTGATGCCTGCCAAAAGCTCCGCATTGTCAACGTGCCGTTTTATATCGACCTACCGCGCACGAGTCCGCTGGCGCGCAAGACGCGCATCACGGTCGCCGACTTGGAAGGCATGCGCCTGCGCGTGCTCCGTCACGGCAACGACGCCATGGACAGTCTGCGTATCGATCTGTTGGCCGACGGCGGCGTGGACGTGATCGACGTGGATAGCTTCGACTTTGCGCTCTTTAACGAGGCGGAGGAAAAGGGCGACGCGGTACTCACCTGCGGCGCATGGTCGGGGGTGCACCCGGCCTTTGTGGGCGTACCGTTCCTGTGCGGCCGCGAGGTGCCGGTCTTTCTGCACTACCCGCTCGAGCCCACCCTCCAAGTACAAAAATTCGTCAACGCCATGGCCCAACTCCTCAAGTAGTTAATTTGTGTGACAAAGGGACAGTCCCTTTGTCACACAAAACGAGGCCCTGGCCAAACGGCCAGCGCCTCGCAAACTTTTATTCCGTTTTTAATGACAGGCTGATCGCGCGCAGGAGGGCGCCCCCGGGGCGCCCTCCGTCAGTAACCGGTCCTACTCCAGCTCAAACGCTCCAGTGTAGAGCTGATAGTAGTAGCCGCGCTTGGCGATCAGCTCGTCGTGGTTGCCGCGCTCGATGATGCGGCCGTGGTCCAGGCAGATGATCGCGTCGGAGTTGCGCACGGTGCTCAGGCGGTGTGCGATGACAAACGTCGTGCGACCCTCCATGAGCTTGTCCATGCCTGCCTGCACGATGGCCTCGGTGCGGGTATCGATGCTCGATGTGGCCTCGTCCAGAATCATCGCCGGCGGATCGGCGACGGCGGCGCGCGCGATCGAGATCAGCTGGCGCTGGCCCTGCGACAGCTGCGCGCCGTTACCGGTGAGCATGGTGTCGTAGCCGTCGGGCAGGCGGGTGATAAAGTCGTCCGCTCCCGCGAGCTTGGCCGCCTTGATGCACTCCTCGTCGGTGGCGTCCAGGTTGCCGTAGCGGATGTTGTCCATGACGGTGCCGGTGAACAGGTTCACGTCCTGCAGCACCACGCCGAGCGAGCGACGCAGATCGGACTTGCGAATCTTGTTGACGTTGATGCCGTCGTAGCGGATCTTGCCGTCGGCAATGTCGTAGAAGCGGTTGATGAGGTTGGTGATGGTCGTCTTACCGGCACCGGTGGCACCGACAAACGCGACCTTCTGGCCCGGCTTGGCGTATACGGACACGCCGTGCAGCACCTCGTGGTCGGGCGTGTAGCCAAAGTCCACGTTGTCCATGACCAGGTCGCCACGCAGCGGCACGTACTCGATCTCGCCGGTCGCGCGGTGCGGGTGCTTCCAAGCCCACATGCCGGTGTGGTGGTCGGCCTCCTCGAGCTGCCAGGTGTCGGGATTCACCTGTGCGTTGACAAGCGTCACGTAGCCCTCGTCGGCTTCGGGCTCCTCGTCGAGCAGCTCAAAGATGCGCTCGGCGCCGGCAAGGCCCATGACCACGGCGTTGATCTGCTGCGAGATCTGGCCGATCTGGCCGCAGAACTGCTTGGTCATGTTGAGGAACGGCACCACGACGGCGATGGAGAGCGCCATGCCCGAGAGGCTCAGGTTGGGCACGCCCAGCGCCAGGAAGATGCCGCCGGTCAGCGCGACCAGCACGTAGAGCAAGTCGCCCAGGTTCCCGAGGATCGGCATGAGGATGTTGGCGTACATGTTGGCCTTCTGCGAGACCTCGAAGAGCTTCTCGTTGCGCTCGTCAAAATCGGCCTCGGCAGCGGACTCGCGACAGAACGCCTTGACGACTTTCTGGCCGTTCATGACTTCCTCGATATGGCCCTCGACCACGCCGAGCTCGGTCTGCTGCGCGATAAAGAAGCGCGCGGAGTTGGAGCCGAGCAGCTTGGTCATAAAGGTCATAAAGGCGACGCCGGCAATGATGACCAGGCACATCCACACGCTGTAATACAGCATGATGAAGAACACGGTGACGATGACGATGATCGTCATGAGCAGGTTGGGCAGCGACTGGCTGATCATCTGACGCAGCGTGTCGATGTCGTTGGTGTAGTGGCTCATGATGTCGCCGCGCTGGTGCGTGTCGAAGTAGCGAATCGGCAGGTCCTGCATGCGGTTGAACATCTTTTCGCGCAGCTTCTCGAGCGAGCCCTGCGTGATGACGGCCATGGCGCGGTTCCAGAAGAGCGAGGAGGCGACGCCCACGGCGTAGATGCAGCCGAGGGTGGTCACGAGCTTCAGAATCTTGGGCTGCGCGGCCGTCCAGTCGCCCGACTGCCACGATTCGCTAATGACCTGCAGCGCGCTCTGGAGAAACGTCGCGCCGATGGAGTTGATGATGGCGCAGAGCACAACGCCGGCGACGACGAGGGGCAAAAGCACCGGGTAGAAGCCAAAGAGCATCTTGATCAGGCGCGTCATGGTGCCGCCCTTGCGGTTGCGCGCGCGCTCGGCGGTAGCGGCTTTACTCATGTGCCTCGCCTCCTTCCTGGGTCTGAGCTTGCGGTGCGGATGCCTCGGTGTCGGCTGCGGCGGTCTCGCCCGCGTCCTCGCCTTCGGCACTCATCTTATTTTGCGAGGTAAAGGTCTCGCGGTAGATCTCGCTCGTCTTGAGCAGCTCATCGTGGTTGCCGATGTCCTTGATGCGGCCGCCCTCCATGACGATGATGCGGTCGGCGTCCTGCACGGAGCTGATGCGCTGGGCGATGATGAGCTTGGTCGTGTTGGGCAGGTAGCTCGCCAGGCCCTCGCGGATCTTGGCATCGGTCTTGGTGTCGACGGCGCTCGTGGAGTCGTCCAGGATCAAGATCTTGGGGCGACGCAGCAGGGCACGCGCGATGCACAGGCGCTGCTTCTGGCCGCCGGAAACGTTGGAGCCGCCCTGCTCGATCCAGGTGTCGTAGCCCTTGGGGAAGCCGTCGACAAACTCGTCGGCGCAGGCCAGATGTGCGGCCTCGCGGACTTCCTCGTCGGTGGCGTTCGGGTCGCCCCAGCGCAGGTTCTCGGCGATGGTGCCGCTAAACAGCACGTTTTTCTGCAGGACCATGGCTACCTGGTGGCGCAGTGCGTCCAGGTCGTAGTCGCGCACGTCCACGCCGCCGACGCGCACGGTGCCCTCCGTGACATCGTACAGGCGGCCGATCAGGTTCACGAGCGTCGACTTGGCCGAGCCGGTGCCACCGATAATGCCGATGGTCTCGCCGCTCTTAATATGCAGGTCGATATCGTCGAGCGCCTGGCGGCGGGCATGCTCGGAATACTTAAAGCTCACGTGATCGAAGTCGATGGAGCCGTCGGCAACCTCGTGCACGGGCTCGGTCGGGTTGGCGATCGTGGGCTCGGCGGCCAGCACCTCGGTAATGCGGTGCGCCGACTCGTCTGCCATGGTTACCATGACAAAGATCATCGACAGCTGCATTAGGCTCATCAGAATCTGGAAGCCGTAGGTAAAGATGGAGGAGAGCTGGCCCACGTCGAACAGGGTGCCCTGGCTCGTGATGATGAGCTTGGAGCCCAGGTAGATGATGACGACGAACGCGCCGTTGACGCAGATGTTCATCATGGGGTTGTTGAAGGCGAGCAGCTTCTCGGCGCGGGTGAAGTCCATCTGGACGTCGCGCGCGGCGGTGGCGAACTTCTCCTTCTCAAAGTCTTCGCGCACGTAGCTCTTGACCACGCGCATGCCGGTGACGTTTTCCTCGACCGATTCGTTGAGCGCGTCGTACTTGCGGAACACGCGGGTAAAGATCGGGCGCACCTTATAGATGATAAAGAACAGGCCAAAGCCCAGCAGCGGAATGATGACCAGGTAGACCATGGCGACGCTGCCGCCCATGGCGTATGCCATGGTAAAGGCAAAGACCAGCACCAGCGGCGAGCGCACGGCGATGCGGATGAGCATCATAAAGGCCTGCTGCACGTTGTTGATGTCGGTGGTGAGGCGCGTGACGAGCGAGGAACTCGAGAACTCGTCGATGTTGGCGAAGCTGAACGTCTGGATCTTGTAGAACAGGTCGCGACGCAGGTTCTTGGCAAAGCCGCAGCTGGCATGGCTGCAGGTGATGCCCGCAGCGGCGCCAAAGGCGAGTGACGTCAGCGCGATGAGTACGAGAAGGCCGGCGGTGGGCAGCATCTCGGTAACGGCGGTGCCGTCCTTGATGGCGTCGATCATGTCGGCGGTGATAAACGGGATCATCATCTGGCAGATTACCTCGCCAAGCACCAGCAGCGGCGTGGCGATCGTGACCTTCATGTAATCGCGGATGCTGCCCATAAGGGTTTTAATCATCCAGTTCCTCCCAGGTTACGCGGATTTTCTCGAGCATCTCGGCGAGCTGTTCGCGCTCGTCGTGGGTGAGCGCGCTAAAGGCCTGTTCCCTAAAGCGGATGCGCGAGGCTTGGTCGATGCGGGCCTTCTCCCAGCCGATCTCGGTCAGGCGAATGGTGAGCTGCCGGCGATCTTTTGGATTGCGGCTGCGTTCGATGATGCCGGCGCACTCGAGCTTGGACAGGATTTCGGAAAGCGACCCCGGCTTGAGGTCGAAGTGCATGCCGAGCTCCTGCTGCGACATTTCGCCGTTTTCCTGCTTGGCAAGCAGGCAGACGATGGGCGCCTTGCCGGACACGCCGCCGCCGTGAAAGTGCATGTAGTGGCCGCAAAAGCCTAGGCCGCTCAGGATGCGCTTGGCGAGCTTGTCTCCGCCGTTAACCGCTTCGGGCACGTCTGCCGGCTGCGACGGGTCGCCGCCGGGCTCGTGCGGACGAAGGTTAAGGGGTTCATCGCACATGAATTCGTATCGCTCCTTTCTTTAGTTAGGTAGTGGGATTGTTTTGTGCCTAACTAATCTAGGAGTGGCCGACAGGAATGTCAAGGTACCAAACTTATTTAGTTACGGCGCTGCAAAAACATCGGGGTAGTCGTTGGGGACGTTCTTAAACGACTAGTTGTTGGGGACGTTCTTGTTCGACTAGTCATTTAGGAACGTCCCCAACGACTAACTTCAAAACTATGCCGGATTACGGGGCTGAACTGCGGATTGTCGACCATACCGAAATTGGTAAAAAGAAAACCGCAGGTAGAAGGCTTGCTATGATTTGAAAATAGAGGGTGTGGTTGACTCATTCAGGTTCAGCCCCGTAATCCGGTGTAGTTTTGAAATGGCGCTGAATGAGTGGCGGCGAATGAGCCGCAATGAAGCAGGCTGGGCCCCTCGTTTCCGAAACCTTTCCGCAACAAACTGTCCTCCACGGTGCAAGCTTTCGTCCGCAGCGTTCCCTGCGCTACACTTAGTCGCACTGTGGCGCCGCCGCGCCTCGCCCGACCCAAGGGGGACATTCATGAAGAACACTCAGCTGCTGCTGATCAACGATATGTGCGGCTATGGCAAGGTCGCGCTTTCCGCCATGCTTCCGGTGCTGTCGCATATGGGCTACCGCATCCACAACCTGCCGACGGCGCTGGTGTCCGATACGCTCAACTATCCCAAGTTCTACATCCACGACACCACGGAGTACGTGCGTCAGAGTCTCGCCATCTGGGAGGAACTCGGCTTTGAGTTCGACGCCATCTCGACCGGCTTTATCGTGACCGAGGAAGAGACGCGTATCATTTCGGACTTTTGCCACCGCCGTGCGCAAAAGGGCACCAAGGTGTTCGTCGACCCCATCATGGGCGACAACGGTAAGCTCTACGCCGGCGTGCCCGAGTCCACGATTGGCCTTATGCGGCACCTGCTGGAGTGCGCAGACTATGCGGTGCCCAACTATACCGAGGCGTGCCTGCTTGCCGATAGGCCTATCGCCGAGCAAATTACGCCCGATGAGGCCCGCGTCCTTGTGGACGCCGTGCGCGAGCTGGGTGCCAAGTCGGTGGTCATTACGAGCGCCGTAGTCAATGGCATGAACGCGGTTATCGGTTACGACCATGTGGCGGGGGAGTACTTTACGATTCCCTTTGAGCTCATTCCGGTTTATTTCCCGGGCACGGGCGACACGTTCTCGGCGGTGCTCGTCGGCCGCGTTATGGCAGGTTGGAGTTTGCAGCGCGCGACGTCCGATGCCATGCGTGTGGTGGCTGAGCTTATCGAGCGCAATGCCGACCAAGAGGACAAGTCGGCTGGCCTTCCCATCGAGGCCTGCCTGGATGTGGTTGACCATGAGTAATGCTGGCGAGGGCGGCATCAAGCCTGCGGGCGAGAACAAGCCACTCGGCGCGCCGCGTGGCAAGCGTCCGCGTATCCGCGTGAGCTGCGTGGACCAGCTGGGTGCGTGCCGCTGCCACCATGGTCACAAGCCCGGCGACGTTTTTGACTTCGACCGAGACCGCGGCAAGATGTGCGCCATGGCCTGCCATGTGGGCTTTCCCTATATCGATATCCTGCGCTATGGCGGAACCGTGCCTGGCAACGAGCCCGGCACGGCAAAGTTCTGCTGCCCCGAGGTCGATACGTTGAACGTCTGGCTCGCCGAGATCGTCGACGAGTAATCGAGCGTGGATTTTCGCCCGCCAAGATAATGAGCGTGGATAATCTCCCGTTTAGAGCGTGGTTTTACGCTCAAAGTGGGAGAAAATCCACGCTCAATTTGTATGCGGGAGATTATCCACGCTCATTTTATGCCGATGGCGTGGCTCACGCATCCGCGCCGCCCGGGCGCCTACAGTTGCTCGAGCATGGCCGTGCAGCCGGCGAGCACATCGCGGTAGGTGGCATCGAAGTTGCCGGTGTACCAGGGATCGGCGACGTCGCCGGGGCGATCGGTCCAATCCAGCAGCCGCGAAATCTTGCCGTCGGCATCGTCGCCGAAGATGCGACGCAGGCCGCGCGCGTTCTCGGCATCCATATAGACGATGTGGTCCCAGTCACCATACTCCGCGCGACGAACCTGGCGCGCGCGGTGCGCAACGACGGGAATCCCGACCTCGCGCAGCTTGGCGACGGTGCCATGATGCGGAGGGTTGCCAATCTCCTCGGTCGAGGTCGCGGCAGAATCAATGACGAACTCCGCCTCGCGCCCAGCACGGCGCACCAGCTCGGCAAACACCGACTCAGCCATCGTCGAGCGACAGATATTCCCGTGGCAAATAAACAGTACGTGCTGCATATGATGGTTCCTTTCTGGACGGTCGCGCGGGGGTTACAGACTGCCCTTGAGGCAGTTTGCTCCGATAAAGCCCGCTGCGTACAAGGGGAGATGGCGCAGCTCGCGTCCGTCATCGGTTTCGCTGCGGGCAAAATTGTTCTCGGACAATATGTAGGCATACGGCGACCGGGCTTTTTCCATAAACGACCCGAGCGTTCTCGCGCGCACGTTGCGTGCGGATTTTACCTCGACGGGAACGATCTCCATACGGTCGGTCTGAAGTAGAAAATCGAGCTCGCCGTTCGTCTTCCAAGACGACGGTGGCATCCAGTAATACGTCTGCAAACCATTGCCCGAAAATGCCTGCATGACCGAGTTCTCCGCCAAGGCACCTCGAAAGTCGGAAGACAGCGCAATGGCGGAATCCTCTTTGAGGTCGAGCCAGAGTCGCGGGTTGATACCGAGTTTGTAGAACATGAGGCCCGTATCGAGAAGATAGACCTTAAAGAAGCTCCCGTCTTCGTCGTCGAAGGGGACGAGGGGAGGTTCGATGCCTTCGGTCAGGTTGTTGACCGATATGATGCCGGCGCCCTCGAGCCAGTCGAGTGGCTCGATGAGCTTTGAGCGTCGGCCTCCGCGTTCGACCTCGGAGTACTTGAATTTCTTGGTTGAGGATCGTAGCAGCTGGGATGGAATGGAGCGCCAGACCTTGCGCGCTGCTACGCCGCTGATCCCGTTTTCGGGGTCGGTCATATCGGCGGTGTAGGTCTCGTCGATTTCGCGCTGCTCGACGCGCGCGTCTTCGATGGAAAGCGTCTTGCGATATGCGTTGACGGCGGCGGGCATGCCGCCCACGATTTGGTATCGATGAAACAGGTTGAGCGCGGCTTGGTGTGCGGCGTAGGTCTCGAGCGTGTCGGCGTGGGTACGAACGGCATCGGCCATCTGCTCCTCGCCGAGCGCCCAGAGAAACTCCTCGAACGACATGGGATGCATGGTCTCTTGGCGGACGCCGCTGGGAAAAGGCAGCTTGCGCTTGCGCGTGGCGACGCCGAGCTGACTGCCGGTCGCGCATATGCGCCAGCCCGAACCCGAGAAAAAGCGAAGCGAGTTGAGCGCCCGTTCACAGAGCTGAACCTCGTCAAACAGGATGAATGCGGTTTCTTTGCGAATGGGGGTGCGTTTATAGTCTGAGATTCGTGCCACGATGGTGTCAACGTCGTCGGTGGGGCAGTCGAACAGCGGGGCAATCAGCTCAAGATCGGTCTGAAAGTCGAGTTTGACAAACGCATCGCCGGCGATTCGTCTGCCGATTTCCTCGGCAGCGTACGTTTTGCCCACGCGTCGTGCGCCACGGATGAGGAGGGGGCGCGAGGCGTCCTTTGTCGCCCATGATTCGATAACGGATTCGATTGATCTGCGCATGGGGCTGCCTTTCCAATTTCATGTACTTCAAATACATAGTTTAGTACGATTTCGTGTACTTGAAATACACGAAATCGTGGAAAAACGTGTATTTCAAGTACACGAAATTGAACCGCTGGAGCCTGCGGGCGGATAAACACTGCTCGTATGGTGTGGTTTTCATCGGACGCCCGCTGCGCTGAGCTGTACTTGCGCCTGCCTCGATCCCACCCCTATGCCTGCATCGAAGATTGTGCTGCCCGCTTGCGCTCCCAGCGTGCCAGCTTGATCGTCACTAGCGTGAGTATCCAGGCTACGAGCGAGAATGCGGCGCCAACCGCGCCCACGTAGGCAATGCCAATCCCGCTTACCACGGCGCCGCCCACTGCGGTGCCAAACGAGATGCCGACGTTAAACGCCATGGGTTCAACCGAACTTGCAAGTACCATCGACTTGGGATGGCGGCTGCGTGCCACGTCCATAAAGTGTGTGATGCACGAGACCGAGAATAGGTACATGAGCATTGCCAGGCTAAAGACAAAGATGAGCGCGAGCGGCATGGCGGCGCCCACGGCAAACAGCCCAAGCAGTGCCGCCGCTTGCAGCACAAACGTAACAAGCAGCGCCTTCATGCCAAAACGCGCATCGATCCATCCGCCCAGGATGTTCGAGATCAGGCAGAACACGCCGTAGGCCATAAGCGTGGTGCTCGCCTGAACGGTGCCCATGCCCAGCACCTGCTCAAGATAGGGCGTCACATAGCCGTAGAACACATAGACCGAGCCCACGCCAAACAAAAAGATGAGCATGCCGGTGATGATGCTCGGCTCGCGTAGCAGACCCGCCTGCTCGCGAAAGGTGGCAGGCTCGTCGGTTTGCCCGGCGCGCGGCATAAACGCCACGAGCGCTCCGCAGATCAGAACGGCAAAGGTAAGCGTGCCGTACATGGCAACGTGCCAGTCGAGCGTGTCGGCCACAAACTTGCCGACCGAAGTGACAAAGACCATCGCCACGGAAAACGCACCATATACCACCGAGATGGCAAGCGAAGTTTGCTGCGGGGACAGAAGCTCGGGGATGTACGTCACGCCCACGGCGAGCAGCGCGCCCGAGACAGAGCCCAGGACAATGCGCGAGATAAACAGCACCTGGAAGTTGGGCGCCAACGCCATGACCAAGTTGCCGAGCACAAAGATGATGCTATAGCACACGAGCAGCTGGTAGCGGCGGAAGTGGCCCGTGCTGAGCGCAAGCACCGGCGTCGCGATGGCGTAGACGAGCGCGAACACGCTGATGAGCTGGCCCGCAGTAGCAAGTGATACGTCGAGTTCCGTTGCCAAGTCGCTCTCGATACCGATGACCACGAACTCGGAGCAGCCGAGCGAGAATCCCAACAGCACGAGCAGCGCCAGGCAGAGCCTGGTGCGCGCGGGGGAGAGCGCGGCGGCGGTTGACTTGCTGTTTGGCGTGGTTGCGGCGGTCAAGGTTGTCACTCCAATGTCGCGTGAATAAGCGGGATTCAATCCCTGCAACTCTAACAGAATGTGACAAAGGGACAGTCTCTTTGTCACATTCGCGGCGTGGCTGCCGCCTAAACCGTCACAACATTCGATGAAAATCTCGAAAACGAGGAAAAACGTTGAATGTTGTGACGGTTTTCGTGTCCGGCGCGGGTGAGCTTCGGTGCCGTCTGGGGGTATAAGACTAGCGAGTGTTTATTTGCGAGGCCTAAGGGGCGCCCCGTATGGATATCGATAACTTTGAATGGTGGTATAGCGAGGGCGAGGCTCCGGACGAGGAGTGGGACGAGCCCGCGTCGCGTGACGTGTCGAGCGACGAGGACGAGACCGGCAACGATGCCGCTGTCGAGCCTGATGCCGCCTCCGATGCCGCCGAGCCCCTGACCTTTGAGCAGGCTTGGGCCCAAGCCGAGGCCGATGGGGCTAAGGCCGATGCCACGGCCACACTCGGTGAGCCGGCGGACATGTCCATCTCGCCGGCAAAGATCCCGCAGCCGCGTCACACCATCGACCCCGACAGCACGGCATCCTTCAGCATTCTCGACGTGCCCGCGCAAGGCGCCCAGGCGCCTGCGCCCACACATCGCCCCGACCTGGCTCGTGAGGAAGACGCGGGCCGCCGTTCTCCGCTCGGCCCCATCCTCATCGCCTTCATGGCCGGCGTTATCGCCTGCTCGGCAATCGGCAACGTTTGGGGCCATGTTGAGCAGCAGCGAAAAGACGCCGCCAAGGTCGAGATGTCCGTCGAGCAGTCGCTCAGCCGTACGCGCTCGGTGCATGTGTCGGTCGAGGTCAAAGACGGCGCGACGTGGGATACCGCGCGCGGCGACAGCCAGATGCTCATCCATATCGTGGGCCGCACGCTCAAGGGCCAGACGGTCGACGAGTATCAGTACATCAACTCCGACGGCGATGGCATCGAGCTCAAGCCCGGAGACTATGAGCTCACCGTCGATGAGCCTCCCGTCGCCACCGATGGCACGCGCTTCCGCGCCTCAAAGCGCATGGTGCCCGTGAGCTTTAACTCCCAGGCGCCCAATAGGGTCGATTCCACGCCGCAGGGTGGGTTTGATCTCTATGTGATCACTCAATAGCTGCGCCACCGCCCCGCACTGCTCCCAAGAGTGGGACAATAGCCCTCGGTATTATTGTTTACTTTTGGAGGAAGTAGCATGTCCACCGTCACCACCATCAAGCGCGGCGGCCTCACCGCGGCCATCGATTCCATGGGCGCCCAGCTCACGAGCCTTGCCCTTAACGGCAACGAGTATCTGTGGCAGGGCGATCCCGCCTTTTGGGGCAAGCACGCACCCATTCTGTTCCCCATCGTGGGCTCGCTGCGCAACAACACGGCAACGTCTGCCGCCGGTACCTGCGAGATGGCGCGCCACGGCATTGCGCGCATCGTCGAGCACAAGTTGGTCGAGGTCTCCGAGGACGGCTCGTCCGTCACCTACGAGATCACCGACACGCCTGAGTCGCTCAAGGCTTTCCCCTTCCACTTTAAGCTCAACATGACCTATGCCCTGACCGGCGATGCCACGCTTACCCAGACCTTTGCCGTCACCAACACCGGCGACGTGGACCTGCCGTTCTCGGTGGGTGGCCACCCCGCATTTAACGTGCCCGCTCCCGGTGCCGAGGATGAGGCGTTCGAGGATTACGAGCTGGCATTCACCGAGGCGTGGACCAACGAGGCTCCCATCATTACGCCCGATGGCCTTATGACGTTCGAGGGCTCCTACAAGGCTCCCGAAAACGCGGACGTTGTGCCCATCACGCACCGTAGCTTCGACAACGACGCCATCATGTTCACCGACGTTCCCGGCTCCACGCTCACCCTGCGCGGCCGCAAGTCGGGCCACGGCGTCAAGATCGACTTTGAGGGCTTTAAGTACATCGGCGTGTGGTCTGCCGCCAACGACGCCCCGTTTGTGGCGCTCGAGCCCTGGACCGGCCACACCACCATGGACACCGAGGACGACGTCTTCGAGCACAAGGTCAACACCATCACCCTGGCGCCCGGCGAGACGGACGTTCGTTCCTTTAGTGTCACTCTGCTCTAGAGGTTCCGCCGCTCGGTCGACGCTGCGCGACGTCCAGAGCGACAATTTGTCATTCAAAAGGCAAGGCATGACCAAAAGGTCTATGCCCTGCCTTTTTTCATGTCAACTTGTTCGCTCTGGACGTCGCTCGCTGGCATTATCAAAACATCGGGGTCCCCAACGACTGCCGTGTGTCTATTAATTTTTCGCGCTTATACCGTGCTGCTGGTTAGTTGACGTATATCCTGTCTTATTGTCAGCAAAACGAAATAGGGAAGGCACCAGATGCAATCTCGACAACAGCGCGGCATGCAGGCCCAGCCGGTGTGCAGCCGTCGCATCTTTCTGGGTAGCGCTCTCGCTGCGAGCGCTTCCGTCGTCGCCGGCGCGCTTGCCGGCTGCCAGCGTCCGTCTACGCTGGAAGTAGTTCAGCCCACGACGGGCGGCGGCCGCGATGACCTGTCCGATTCCGTGATCGGCAAGGACAAGATCCGCATTGGCATGGAGGCGGCCTACGCCCCGTACAACTGGCAGGTCTCCGAGGCCAGCGAGTTCACCATCCCCATCGATAACGTGCAGGGCGCCTATGCCGATGGCTACGACGTGCAGATCGCCAAGATCGTCTGCAAGGCCCTCGGCGGCGAGCCTGTTGCCGTCAAACAGAGCTTCTCGGGCCTTATCGATTCGCTCAACAACGGTCAGATCGACCTCATCATTGCCGGCATGAGCGCCACGCCCGAGCGCGAGGAGTCCGTCGGCTTTTCCGACCCGTACTTCATTGGCTACTTTGGCCTGTTCGTAAAAGAGGGCTCGCCCTACCAGAACGCCACCAAGCTCAGCGACTTCAGCGGTGCCACGGTGCTCGGTCAAAAGGACACCATGCTCGACACTGTCATTGACGAGATCCCGGGCGTTGTGCACAAAAACCCGGTCGATTCGGTCCCCACGGTGTTTTCGAATCTGCTGCAGGGCACGTGCGACGCCGTGACCTACAACACTGAGAACGAGAAGGGCTATATGGCCCAAAACCCGGGTATCGTGCCGATTCAATTTGCCGAGGGCGAGGGTTTCAAGCAGGAGGTCACGGCAAACGTCGGCTGCCGCAAGGGCTCGGACAAGCTGCTTAAACTCATCGACAAGACACTCAAGGGCATTAGCCAAGAGGAGCGCGACCAAATGTGGGACGCGTGCCTCGACCGTCAGCCGGCATAGGGAGGCAGCATGAAAACCATCAATCGCCTGGCCTCCTTTATCAAGGCAGACCACCGTTATGTATACCTGGGCACGAGCGTTATCGCGGCGCTCGGCCTGGCGTTTAGCCAGCGCAACCCCACGCCGCTGAGCTTCTTGGCCCCCACCGGTATCTTCCAGGACTGCCTCTGGGCAATTCTTTGGGCCTGGATCGTCGTGTCGGCGGCGGCGCTCGTCACCAAGCTCATGCACTGGAACGACTATCGCGAAACGTCGCCGTTTGCTTCCGAGCGCTTCCGTCGCGGCGCGCGCTTGGGCAGCTATGTCGTGGTTGCCATCGCGGCGATCTTCTTTATCGACCGTTGCGTCATGTCGTTTATCGATCTGGTGCAGGTGAGCATTGTCTCGGATTCCAACCCCAGCGACTTTTTGTCGAGCCTGGTCTACATGACCTACAAGAGCGGCGACTTCTTCATCCGTGGCATCGAGATCACCATCGCACTTGCGACCTTCGGCACCGTCATCGCATTCTTCCTGGCGCTGCTCCTTGTGTTTTTGCGCATCCAGACGTTCGACCGCGTGGATAACGACCTCACACGCTTCTTTAAGAGCATCGGCCGCGGCTTTGCGACCGTCTACTCCACCATCGTGCGCGGCACGCCCATGATGGTCCAGGGCCTGCTCATCTATTACGCGGGCTTCACCGTTTTGCGCGGCATGGGCTTCGAGACCGCCCAGGCCAACCAGATTTGGAGTACCTTCACCGCCGGCCTCGTCACCATCTCGCTCAACTCCACCGCCTACATGATGGAGGTCCTGCGCGGCGGCATCGAGTCGATCGACCCCGGCCAGGCCGAGGCGGCACGCTCGCTGGGCTTGTCGCAGTGGCAGGCCATGCGCAAGGTCGTGTTCCCCCAGGGCATTAAAAACGCGATCCCGGCGCTCACCAACGAGCTCATCATCAACATCAAGGACTCGTCGGTGCTCTCGGTCATCGGCGTGTTCGACCTCATGTACGCCACCACCACCGTCGCCGGCGTGTACTACCGCCAGATGGAGGTCTACTGCGTGGCGCTTGTGGTCTACCTGATCCTGACGCTCGTGGCGAGCCGCCTACTCGAGGCCTTTGGCAAAAAGCTCGGCGCCGAGGCTCCTGCCACACTGCCCAGCTCTAACTAGGCTTAAGACGAGGAGAATCATCATGGCAGATACCGCCACTACCGGCACCGCGGCCGCCGCACAGACCAATGAGCCGCTTATCCGCGTTGAGGGCCTGCGCAAGAGCTTTGGCTCGCTTGAGGTACTCAAGGGCATCGACCTGTCCGTCAAATCAGGCGAGGTCGTCACCATCATCGGCGCCTCGGGTTCGGGCAAGTCGACCTTCCTGCGCTGCCTCAACCTGCTCGAGACCCCGGACGCGGGCCACATCTGGTTCCACGGCCAGGACCTCACGGCCGAGCGCTGCAACATCAACAAGCTGCGCGAGGACATCGGCATGGTGTTCCAGGGCTTCAACCTCTTCAACAACATGGATGTGCTCGACAACTGCACGCTCGCGCCCGTCACGCTCAAAAAGATGAGCAAGGCCGAGGCCGAAAAGGTCGCGCTGGAGCATCTGACGAGCGTGGGACTCGAGAAGTTCGCGCACGCCGCCGTTGGTCGCCTGTCCGGCGGCCAAAAGCAGCGCGTGGCCATCGCTCGTGCCCTATGTATGAATCCGCAGATCATGCTGTTCGACGAGCCGACCTCCGCGCTCGACCCCGAGATCGTGGGCGAGGTGCTCGAGGTCATGCGCAAGCTCGCCGCCGACGGCATGACCATGGTCGTCGTCACGCACGAGATGGCCTTTGCCCGCACGGTGTCCGACCGCGTGGTCTTTATGGACAAGGGCGTGGTGCTCGAGGACGCCGCGCCGGCCGAGCTCTTCGGCAACCCCAAGCACCAGCGCACCCGCGAGTTCCTCTCGCGTTATCTCGAGGACAAATAACCGACCGCAAACGCTTATGTGGCAGGGCCGCTCCGGTGGGGCGGCCCTCGTCATCACAATCGAAAGGATGTCATGGCCGAGGTTTGGCGCTTCTTTGCGCATGAGGATGATTTTGCCGATTTGGACAAGGCCGGCGCATGCGAGCGCCTGGGCCGCGTGCTGTCATTTCCGACCATTTCGAGCATGGATGCCCAGACGGTGGACTGGCAGGCGTTTGACGACCTGCGCGCCTATATGCAGCAGGGCTGGCCGCGCGTGTTTGCGACGGGCGAGGTCGAGCTCATCGACCATTCGCTGCTCGTGACGCTTGCCGGCACCGACCCCGCCCTCAAGCCGGTCATGCTCATGGGCCACATGGACGTGGTTCCCGTGGTGCCGGGCACCGAGACGGACTGGACGCACGATCCCTTTAGCGGGCACGTGGACGACACCTATATTTGGGGTCGCGGCGCCATCGATATGAAAGACCAGGTTGCGGGCATCTTGGAGGCCGTTGAGTATGCGCTGGCGCACGGCTGGCAACACGAACGAACGCTGCTGCTGGCCTTTGGCCAGGATGAGGAGACCACGCAGTACGGCGCGGGTGCCATTGGTCGCGCGCTCGAGGAGCGTGGCGTTGAGCTTGAGTACCTGATCGACGAGGGCGACTATCGTATCGTTGCGGCTGCCGAGTACAGCGCAGGTGAGGGTTGGCTTATGCATGCCGATCTTGCCGAGAAGGGCTATGCCGATATCGTGCTCAAGACGAGAAGCGAAGGCGGGCATTCTTCCAACCCTTATGGTGGCACGTCGCTCGAAGTGCTCAGCCGCGCTATTGCCGCGATTTGCGATATCGAGTGGCCGGCGCGTGTGACCGACCTGCTTGCCGCGCAGCTCGTCGAGCTGGGGCTTTATACCGCAGACGAGATTGCTGCCAGCAAGGATGCCATCGTGCGCGACTGCCTCGCCAGCAAAAAGCTGTACCCGCTTGTGACCACCACCTGCGCGCCCACGCAAATCGAAGGCGGCAGTACCGGTGCCAACGTAATGCCGCAGGATATGTGGGCTAATATCAACTTCCGCATGCTCGAGGGCACGAGCGTGGCCGATGTCGTGGCCCGCTGCCGCGTCGCCGTTGCCGAGGCGGGGCTCGCCGACCGCGTCGAGATCGAGCTCGGTCCTGGCAGCTCCGAACCCTCGCCGTCTCCGCGCATCGGCGGGCCGGGACTCGAGACCGTCCGCGCCATCGCCGCCCGCTATTTCCGCGATCCAAAGGGGACGGAGGAAAACGGGTCATCGGCGGCGGGCGGAGTTCCTATCGGCATCGTTTCCTCGACCGTGATTGGCGCGACCGATGCTGCCAACTACCAGCGCATTTGCCCCGAGTGCATTCGCTTCTCGGCCTTTGTGGTAGACGATGACGAGTGCGAGCGCGGTGTCCACGGCACCAACGAGCGCATCACCCGCCGCGCCTACCTCCAGGGCGTACGCTTCCTCATCGCTCTGCTTCAAACGCTCTAGAATGTGACAAAGCGACAGTCCCTTTGGTAGCCGTTGGGGACGTTCTTAAACGACTACTCGTTAAGGAACGTCCCCAACGGCTACGTCCACTCATTCCGTGCGGGTTATATGCAGGTTTGCCTGCGCACGCTATCATGTATGGGTTAGACCGCAACTATGTACCCCACACGCGAAGGGATGCGCATGTATCTGAAGATCGACATGTTTTAGCTGGGCTTACCCCCGCAGTGGCGCCATGCGCCCCATCAATTCTGCCGATTTTCACCTTCACGCATATAAAGGAGTCCCGCCATGCGCGACAAGCTCGAAAAGATCATCAAGGCCTATGAGGAGCTCGAGAAGAAGCTTTCCGACCCGGCCGTTGCCTCCGACATCAAGGAGTTCACGCGTCTCAACAAGGAGTACGCGCACCAGTCCGACCTCATTGCCGCCTCGCGCGAGTACATCGGCGCGCTCGATGACATCGAGGCTGCCAAGGAAATGCTCCACGATACTACCGATGCCGATGAGAAGGAGATGCTCCAGATGGACATCTCCGAAAACGAGGCCAAGCTTCCCCAGCTCGAGGAAGACATTAAGTACATGCTCATCCCGAGCGACCCCAACGACGACAAGAACACCATCGTCGAGATTCGATCCGCCGCCGGTGGCGACGAGGCGGCCATCTTTGCCGGCGACCTCTACAAGATGTACCAGCGCTTCTGTGAGTCGCGCGGCTGGAAGACCACCGTGCTCGACTCCAGCCCCAGCGAGGCCGGCGGCTTTAAGTCTATCGAGTTCAAGGTCGAGGGCGACCGCGTCTACTCCGTCATGAAGTTCGAGTCCGGCGTGCACCGTGTCCAGCGCGTTCCCAAGACCGAGTCCCAGGGTCGCATCCAGACCTCCACGGCTACCGTCGCCGTGCTTCCCGAGGCCGAGGAGATTGACGTCCAGATCAACCAGTCCGATCTGCGCATCGACACTTACTGCGCTTCGGGCCCTGGCGGTCAGTGCGTTAACACCACCTACTCCGCCGTGCGCATCACCCACCTGCCCACCAACACCGTGGTGCAGTCGCAGGAGCAGCGCTCCCAGATCCAGAACCGCGAGGTCTGCATGCAGATGCTGCGCGCTCGTCTGTACGAGATGGAGCTCGAGAAGCAGCAGGCAGAGCTCGGTGCCGAGCGCCAGAGCCAGATCGGCCACGGCAACCGTTCCGAGAAGATTCGTACCTACAACCAGCCCCAGGACCGCGTGACCGATCACCGTATCGGCTTCAACTCCACCTACAACGGCGTCCTTCTGGGCGACCAGCTCGGCACCGTCATCGAGGCCCTCGCCGCCGCCGAGCGAGCCGAGAAGCTGGCACAGGCTGTGTAGCGGGTTACGCGGTTTTACCAAACCGCGTAACGGCTCGACGCTGCAAACGCCCCTAAGCGGCAATCTGACGTTCAATCGTCGGTCGCGTACCGAAGTACGCTTCCCTCCTCTTTCACGTCACCTTGCTCGCTTAGGGGCGTTTTCGCTGACTTATGCTCAACCTGCGGGGTTTCCATGGTAGTCATTGGGGACGTTCTTAAATGACTAGGTTGGGTACATTGCTTTGAGATGTTATTTAATCGGCTTTGATGGCCATTAAGCCGGCTACCTGCTCAAGAAATTAGCGGCATATATCCGCTATCGAAAATATTGCTCGAAAAAGCGTCCGAGAAGTCGCGGGGCGATTTTTGATGGGTCGTGCGTCAAGCGATGTGGCAAGTTCTTGGGTAGATATTGGTCAGTTTTGGGGCAACCTTGCCAAAAGCTTGACGGATGCAGATTTAAACGTCGGCGAATGAACGCTTCGATTGCAATCCAAGCAAAATTCTGGGCTGATTCTCGATAATCGCTCTCAATCGTCCCTTGTCGTGCGTCGCCCTCGCGTACAATCTGCTCCGACATTCGCGCGCCGCCCGGCGCTTAAGAGGGGAGGACCCCATGGCAAACGAGATCTGGACCATCAAGCGTTGTCTCGAGTGGACCAAGGAGTACCTGGCCGAGCGCGGCGAGGAGCACCCCCGTCTTTCTGCCGAATGGCTGCTGTGCGCAGCCACGGGTTTGGCACGCATCGACTTATATATGCGTATGGACGAGACACTCGATGCAGCTCAGCTCGAGATCATGCACACGGCGGTCGTTCGTCGCGCCAAGGGCGAGCCGCTGCAGTACATCACCGGCAGCACGCAGTTTCGCATGATCGACGTCGCGTGCGCACCTGGTGTGCTCATTCCGCGTCCCGAGACCGAGATGCTCGTCGAGGAAGTCCTGGACTATCTGGATGCCGAGGTACTGAGCCCCGAGGCCGCTGCCCGCCAGCGCGTGGAGCTGCCTTGGAACGATGAGGTCGAGCAGGCTCGCAAAGCCGAGGCGGCGCTGGCAGACGAACGCGCGACCGCCGAGCGCCGTGCCGCTAACCTGACGGCTGCCGATGAGGCGGCGCTGGGTAGCGACGTGCTCGGTAGCCGCGCCTATGCCGAGGAACTTGCCGATCGCGAGGCCGAGGAAGCCGCCGCGCAGGCAGCAGAAGCCGAAGCCGCGGAAACCCCCGAGCCCGAGCTCGACGAATACGGCATCGCCATTGAGGACAACGACCAGGAGACGGTTTCAGCTCAGGATGCCGCTGCGCCTGCCCCAGCCGAGCCCCGCACTGCCCGCGTTCTCGAGGTCGGCTGCGGCACGGGCTGTATCTCGCTCTCGATCGCCTGGGAGCGTCGCGGCCACGTCACCTGCACTGCTACCGATATCGAGCCGCGCGCCATCGACCTTGCTACCAAAAACCGCGATGCGCTTGGCCTCACGTCCGACGAGGTCGCCTTCAGCCTCACGAACCTGGTGAGCTCCATTCCCCGTGAAGAGTGGGGCACCTTTGACGTACTCGTCTCCAACCCGCCCTACATCCCCACCGATGTCATGCGCTCGCTGCCGCACGAGGTCAAGGACTTTGAGCCCGACCTGGCGCTCGAGGGCGGCGCCGACGGCCTCGATATCTTCCGCCGCCTGCTCAACGCGGCGCCCTACATGTTGCGCGCCGGCGGCCTGTTTGCCTGCGAGCTCTACGAGGGCGCCCTCGATGCCGCGGCCGAGCTCTGTCGTCAAGCGGGTCTGTCGGACGTGCGCATCGTCCACGACCTCACCGATCGCCCCCGCATTGTCCGAGCCATCGTCACCGAGCCCAAGCAACGCCAGTAATATTTATTAACTGGTTAGCAAAAATTATAAAGTAGTTTATAATTAGGACGGCTGAAAGAGGTCGGCCCATGCAACCTCCTACCTTTCGGGAAATCATTGCCCTACTCAAGCACGATGGATTCGTGAAGGTCGCGCAAGTCGGTAGTCATGCTAAGTATGTTTCTGGTGACCGCGTTGTCACCGTGAACGGCTCTGGTGGTGATCGACCAAAGAAGGGCACGTGGGCAAGTATTCGTCGCCAAGCTGGATGGTAGTTGGAGGCAAAATGAGGCAGCGATTTACCTATGACTGCGTTCTCATAAAAGAAGACGATGGTTACTGCGCTAGCTTCCCGCAGATTCCCGGCGCCTTTGCCGATGGCGATACGCGCGAAGAAGCGATTGCCCATGCCACCGAGGCACTGATGGCGTTTTTGGCCGACGACCTCAACAACGGTTTGACTCCGGCAGGGTACGAACGCTCGGCCGAGGTCGTGGCCCTTTCAGTCGAAATCGACCACGAGGACGCTCGGGAAGCGGCGTGCCGAACATTTAAAGACGCAGCGCTGGACCTCAAAGTCTCCGCTCCGCGGATTACCGCGCTGGTCAAAGCCGGAAAGCTCGATGTTGAACTCGTCGACGGCCGTCGGATGATAACGATAGGCAGCATCGAGCGCTACGCCGCCCAAGAACGCCACGCCGGCAGGCCAAAGAAGTTCGTCGCAGTCCAATAACCCCTCGTTGCCTACTGATCTCGGGCTTCACTTCTGCAAAAAAGACCCTTCGAGCCTATTTCCGCTCTTGCAATATACCGTAAAACTTCTACTATAGAAGGAGAAAGGTATGTCAAATCAGCCGCATCGATACCGCATTGTGCTCGATTACATCGAGCCTTGGCTCGATGAGCAGGATGAGTCTACGTTGCGACAGATTTACGCAGACCTTTTGGTACTTGAGAAAGAAGGTCCTAGCCTTGGTCGTCCGCTGGTTGACCGCGTGAAGGGCTCGAAATTGCATCATTTAAAGGAACTAAGGGTGACGTCGTGCGGACCGTCGGTGATTCGTATCCTTTTTGCCTTTGACCCCAAACGTCAGGCAGTGTTGCTGTTGGCGGGAGATAAGTCGCAGGCGGAGTCATCGAAGGCAAAGTGGAACGGCTGGTATGCGATCAGCATTCCCAGGGCGGAACAAATATACCGTCGCCATGTAAGGAGGCTCGATCAAGATGGAGCTGCATGAGTATATGGAATCACGCGGGATAGCGCGTGAATCTATTGCCGCCGAGCAGGAGAAAACTCGTGAACGTATCGAAGCCTATAAGCTCGCTCAAATTCGCAAACTAAAGGATCTGACGCAGGCCTCGGTGGCCCAGTCGATGGGTGTTTCTCAAAAACGCATATCGGAGCTCGAGCGCGGGGAGCTGGGATCAATGAGGCTCGACACGCTGAGCAGGTACGCAGAAAGTCTCGGCGGAAAGCTTGTCGCAAGCATTGAGTTTCCCGATCGTACCGTTACGCTTGCTCGCTAAAAATCTGCAATAACCCCCTCACTTTCACCGACTACTACGGCCGCTCACCAAACCAACATGCGCTCTGGGCAAATAGATTGAACGTTTCGTGCGAGAATGCCCCACAGTAAACAAACTTGCACCAGAGCGTAAGGGGCTGGCATACACATGCAGACGGTCTATCGGGTATACGAGGGAGCGCGCGAGCCGCATCGGCTTGCCGTCGAGCGTACGGCCGAGGTGCTCGGTCGCGGCGGCCTGGCACTGATCCCGACCGAGACCGTCTATGGCGTCGCCGTGGCAGTCAATGCCTTCTCCGATGCCGTCCCCCAAGATACAAGCGAGTTCCCGTCGTGGTCATGCGACCCGCAAGCCACCGTCAACGGCGCCGCAGTCCCTGCGCTCGGCACCGGCTATCGCCGTATCTTCACTCTCAAGCAACGTGAACTCACGCAAACCGTTGCTTGGCTGGTCGATGGCGTCGAAGCACTCGACCGCTATGGCGTGGATATCCCTAACGAGGCCCGCGTACTCGCGCGACGATGCTGGCCGGGAGCCCTGACTATCGTGATTAAGGCAGCCCCCTGCGTGCCGACCTTTATGCGCGCCGCCGATGACACGGTGGCTCTTCGCGCGTCGGCCTCGCCTGTGGTGCAGGCGCTCATCCGCGCCTGCGGCAGTCCCCTTGCCTGCACGAGCGCCAACACGCACGGCGCGCCCTCGCCGGCAAGCTTTGCCGCCGTCGAGGGTCGCATCCTGGAGGGGGTTGATGTTGCCGTCGACGCCGGTGAGACCCCGTGTCGCGACGCCTCGACCATCGTGTCGTTTCAGCACGGCGGGCTCCAGATCCTGCGCCAAGGCGCACTTCCCGCATCAGAGATCGAACGGGTCCTGTCCGACCCGATGCAATAGAAAGGTGTAAGCGATGTCGTTGAATCTGGGTAGCCTGGGCATGGAAGATGCCTCGTTTAACTTTGGCGGTTCCTACATTATGGCACTCGACTGCGGCACCACCTCGGTACTTGCGACCATCGTCGACGAGTACGGATGCATCGTCGCGCAGGCACGTCGCAGCGTCAAAACCAGCTTCCCGCGTCCCGGTTGGGTAGAGCAAGACCCCATGGCGGTGCTTGCCAGCCAGATCGCCGTCATGATGGAAGTCCAGTTTAAGAGCGGTATCCACTCTGACCGCATCGCCGCCATCGGCATCTCCAACCAGCGCGAGACCACGGTGGTCTGGGACCGCGTGAGCGGCCAGCCCATCTATAACGCCATCGTATGGCAGTGCCGTCGTACCGCGCCGGCGATCGACGCGTTGGTTGAACAGGGTTGCGAGGAGCTGGTGCGCTCCCGCACGGGACTCACGCTTGACCCGTATTTCTCGGCCTCCAAGGTGCAGTGGATTCTCGACAACGTCGACGGCGCACGCGAGAGCGCGGCGGCGGGCGACCTTATGTTTGGCACCATCGACACCTGGCTCATCTACAACCTCACCGGCGGCCAGGTCTTTGCCACCGACTACACCAATGCCAGCCGCACGGCACTCTTTAATATCCATACGCTCGATTGGGACGACGACCTGCTGGCGCTCTTTGACGTCCCACGTTCCATGATGCCCGAGGTTCGCTGGAGCTCGGGCGACTACGGCCGCGTCGCGAGCGACATCATGACCAACATGCCGCCCATCATGGGCGTGGCGGGTGACCAACAGGCGTCGCTGTTCGGCCACTGCTGTTTCCGTCCCGGCCAGACCAAAAACACCTATGGCACGGGCTGCTTTATGCTCATGAACACCGGCGACGAGATCGTCGAATCCAAGAATGGCCTGGTCTCCACCATCGGTATCGCTGCGGACGGCAAAGTCAGCTATGCGCTCGAGGGCTCTATTTTTGCCGCCGGCTCAACGATGAACTGGCTTCGCAACAACATGGGCATCATCTCGAGCGTGAGCGAGTCGGCACAACTCGCCGCTTCGATTAGCGACAACGAGGGCTGCTACTTCGTTCCCGCCTTTGCGGGTTTGGGTGCTCCCTGGTGGGACCCGCATGCCCGCGGTATCGTGTGCGGTCTGACCGGCGCCTCGAGCCGTGCGACCATCGTACGTGCCGCCTGCGAATCCATGGCATATCAGAGCTACGACGTGCTGCGCGCCATGGAGCAGGACGTGGGGCTTTCGATCGAGCGCCTGTCTGTCGATGGCGGTGCCTCGCGCAACGAGTTCATCATGCAATTCCAGGCCGACCTGCTGGATATCCCCGTGCTGCAATGCGAGACGGTGGAGACCACGGCAATCGGTGCCGCGTACTTGGCGGGTCTTGCCGTCGGCTATTGGGAAGACCTGGAAGAGCTGGAGCAAAATGCCCAGATCGTTAGGACCTTCCTTCCCCACATGTCCGCCGAGCGCCGCGAGCAAAACCTTGCGGGCTGGCGTGATGCAGTCAGGCGCTCGCTCAGTACCGCACAGTAGGGCTGCGATGGGTTGCTCGATACAACAAACCGCTAAACTAATGCATGGCGTGCGGCGGCAACATTGCTGCACGCCTTGTCAGCAAGGCCGTTTTGCGGCCGCAACGAAAGGGGCAATCAATCTATGACCGTCACCTACGATGCGTCCCGTGTGACGCTTGTCGATCATCCGCTCGTCCAGCACAAGCTGTCGATCCTGCGCGACAAAAACACCGGCACCAACCAGTTCCGCCAGCTCGTGCGCGAACTCGCGCTTTTTGACGGCTACGAGGCCATGCGCGACCTGCCTATGGAAGACGTCGAAGTCGAGACCCCCATCACTACCGCCACGTTCAAACAGCTCGCCGGCAAGAAACTCGCCATCGTGCCCATCCTGCGTGCGGGCCTTGGCATGGTCGACGGCATTCTCGACCTGGTGCCCTCCGCTCGCGTAGGCCACATCGGTATGGA
The DNA here is from genome assembly GCA_900552755.1 of uncultured Collinsella sp. Taxonomy (GTDB): domain Bacteria; phylum Actinomycetota; class Coriobacteriia; order Coriobacteriales; family Coriobacteriaceae; genus Collinsella. Next base: position 14,993 of record USAY01000002.1, on the reverse strand, counting down.
ACGCGACGAGGTTACCCATGAGCCGCATGAGTATTACTGCAAGATGCCCAAGGATATCGACCAGCGCATCTGCCTGGTCGTCGACCCCATGCTCGCCACGGGCGGTTCGGCCGAGATGGCCATCAGCTACCTGCGCGAGCGCGGTGTCAAGGACATCCGCATGCTGTGCATCGTCGCTGCCCCCGAGGGCCTCAAGTCGCTGACCGAGAAGGACCCAGATGTGCATATCTATACCTGCGCTATCGACGACCATCTCAACGAGGCTGCCTACATCGTTCCCGGCCTGGGCGACGCCGGCGACCGCATCTACGGCACGCTGTAATCTCTGGGCCATACCGGCTAACGTCGAAAATACGAAGAAATGGTGCGCGCGGGCGAGCAAAAGACGTCCACGCGCACTCCTGTTAACGGACGTTTTGCCCTGCAGGGTTCGAGAAAAACGTATTACCGTACCTGCGGCATAAAGAAGGTCTTAAGAAAACGAACAGGTGCGTATTAACCGATGCTTTTTCGGTTGTACTTTAGCGATTGGCTCGTACAATAGTCACCAATGTTTGGCGGGAACTGTTCTGTGAGGCGTTAAAAAAGGAAAGTGAGGACGCCAATGTTTCAGATAGCCGATCTGCTCGCTATCGTTGCAGGCGCCATCGCGGGCGCAATTGCCTTCCTTCCCTTTGTCTTTACGCTCAAGCCGGTTCTTGACGATAAACAGAATGCGGACATGCTCAAGGGTATGGTGAGTCTGGCGGTCTCGGCAATCGCCCTGCTCGTCTTTACCTTGGTTGTGTTTGTGTTGTTCGGAGAGGCATTTCGCATGTTCCTCCTGGGCGAGGCGATCGGCTTCGTGGCCTTTATGGCCGCCTGCACGGTTCGCGTCGCCAAGGCGCTGCGAGATCCTCATGAGGTCGAAAGGTAAGTCGTGGAAATTTTTGAAAAGCTGCCTGATGAGATTAATCATCTGGTCAGCGAGTTCAGCTCCACCCCTGTCGTGGGCGATCTGAGCTGCGGCATCACGCAGTACTCGTTTTGGCTGATCGTCTCCACGATCGTGCTCCTGATCGTCCTGGCCGTGTTCAAGAAGAAGCAGGCCCTGGTTCCCAAGGGCTTCTTCGTCAACGGTTTCGAGTACATCATCGAGTACGTCGAGAACGATATCGGCAAGGGCGTCGTGGGTGAGAACTGGAAGAAGCACTTCCCGTTCCTGTGCTCGCTTTTCCTGTTCATCCTGATCAATAACATGATCGGCCTGATCCCGGGAATGAAGCCCGGCACCGGTGCAATCGGCTCCACCGCCGCGCTCGCCATCTTCGCCTTCGTGTACTTCATCTACTACGGATGCAAGGCTCACGGCGTGATCGGCTACATCAAGAGCCTCGCCCCGCAGGGCGTGAGCTTCCCGATGAACGTGCTCGTGTGGGTCGTCGAGCTTTTCTCGACCTTCCTGCGCCTCATCACGCTCGCCGTCCGTCTGTTCTGCAACATGTTCGCAGGACACGTGGTCATGGGCTCGTTCGCCATCATGGCGAGCATGTTCATGCAGCCGCTGCTTCAGCAGGTTTCCGCGGCCCACGCCGTCGGCGCCCTGCCTTCGCTGGCCTGGCTTGCCATCCTCATCCTGATCTATGCGATCGAGCTTGTGGTCGGCGCCATCCAGGCTTACGTCTTCACGGTCCTTACCGCCGTGTATGTCTCCGAGGCAGAGGAGGTCGCGGAGGAGGAGTAGTCTTCCGTTCGCGCCTTAAAGGTAAGGCAATTCGTTAAACCGCCGGTGCCCGTACCCATGGAGCCCGGCAGTTATAAAAAGGTTATCCTGCGTGAAATAAGACACGCACGACAAAGGAGGAATCGTGGGAGTTATCGGTTACGGTCTCGGTGTTATCGGCGCTGGTCTTGCTATCGGCCTGTCTGCTCTGGGTGCTACGGGTGCTATGGCCCGTCAGCCTGAGGTCCAGGGCCGCGTGTTCACCGTCTTCATCATGGGCTCCGCCTTCGGCGAGGCTCTGGCTCTGATCGGCTTCGTTGTCGCGCTGATCGTTAAATAGCACGGAGCGTCAAGTATGAATCTTTCATCCCAGAAGAGCGCGATCGCACTCTCCGCGTCCGCGGCCGCGCTGCTCATGCCGGTTTCCGCGTTCGCCGAGGACGGCGCCGCCGGTGCGGACATCCTCATCCCTAAGATGGCGGAGTTCATCCCGGCGCTTATCGCCTTCCTGATTATCTGGATCGTGCTGGCCAAGGTCGCCCTGCCGGGCATCATGAAAACCATGGAGGAGCGCGGCAAGAAGATCGAGGAGAGCCTCGACGAGGCCGAGAAGACCAAGCAGGAGGCTATCGCCAAGCGCGCTGAGTCCGACTCGATCGTCACCGACGCCCGTCGTCAGGCTGCCGACATTGTTCTCGAGGCCCGTAAGGACGCCGAGTCCGAGCGCGCCCGTATCATCGAGGCTGCTCACAAGGAGGCCGAGGAGATCATCGCCAAGGCCCATACGACCGTCGAGGACGAGCGCAAGTCCATCTACGCCGGTGCCGCGAGCTCCATCGCCGACCTGTCCGTTGCCGTCGCCACCAAGATCGTGGGCGAGGCACTCGAGGACGATGCCGAGCAGAAGAAGCTCATCGAGCGCTACATCCAGGAAGCAGGTAGCCTGAATGCCGACTAGCCGCTATCAGGACAAGGTGCTCGAGACCTACGCGCGTTCCCTTTTGGAAGCCGCCAAGGCCGAGAACCATGTGTTCGAGGACCTCGAGATGATCGAGCGCTTGGCTTCTGCCAGCCCCGAGATCATCGCCGTGCTCGACACCATGTCCAAGCGCGACCAGCTCGACCTTCTTCCCAAGGTGGCAGCTGCCTTTAAGTATGTTGCCGAGGAAGACGAGGATGTAGTGGGCGTGACCGTCACCACGGCGATCCCGCTCGACGACGAGCTGCGTCAAACCATCACTAAGAAATGCGAGCAGGACTTCGGCCGCAAGGTATTCCTTATCGAGCAGGTCGACCCGTCTATCGTGGGCGGCCTGGTGCTCGAGGCCCGCGGCGAGCGTCGTGACATTTCCGTCAAGACGCAGCTGCGCATCGCGCAGGAGACCCTCGCAAACTCTGCTAATTCGTACGGAGGTGAAGCCTAATGTCCGAAACCCTCAATGCCCAGGATATCGCCAAGAAACTGCAGGAGCAGCTCACGAGCCTCTCCGCGACGGTCGATACGCATGAGGTTTCAACGGTCGACGAGGTAGGCGACGGCATCGCGCGCGTCTCCGGCCTCAAGAGCGCCATGGCAGGCGAGCTTCTGGAGTTCAAGAGCTCCGATACCGGTGAGACCGTCTTCGGCCTTGCCCAGAACCTTGACCGTGACGAGGTCGGCGCCGTTCTGTTTGGTGCCGTCGACTCCATCAAGGAAGGCGACGAGTGCCGCACCACTGGCCGCATTATGGATATCCCCGTGAGCCGCGCCATGCTCGGCCGCGTCGTCAATCCGCTCGGCCAGCCCATCGACGGCCTGGGCGACATCGTCGCCACGCACCGTCGTCCCATTGAGTTCAAGGCCCCCGGCGTCATCGACCGTACCCCGGTGTGCGAGCCGGTTCAGACCGGCCTGTTGGCCATCGACTCCATGGTGCCTATTGGTCGCGGTCAGCGAGAGCTCATCATTGGCGACCGTAAGACCGGTAAGACCGCCATCGCCATCGACGCTATCCTCAACCAGCGCGGCAAGGGCATGGTCTGCATCTATGTCGCCGTCGGCCAGAAGGCCTCCACGGTTGCCAACATCCGCGAGACCCTCGCTCAGCATGGTGCGCTCGACTACACCATCATCGTTTCGGCAACCGCTGCCGATTCCGCCCCTATGCAGTACATCGCGCCTATGGCCGGTGCCGCTATCGGCGAGTTCTTCATGTACAACGGCGAGGATGGCAAGCCCGCTAGCGAGACCAACCCCGGCGGCCACGTGCTCGTCATCTACGATGACCTGTCCAAGCAGGCCGTGGCCTACCGTCAGATGTCGCTGACGCTGCATCGTCCGCCCGGACGCGAGGCCTATCCTGGCGACATCTTCTACCTGCACTCTCGTCTGCTCGAGCGTGCCGTCAAGATGTCCAAGAAGAACGGCTACGGCTCCATGACGGCACTGCCGATCATCGAGACCCAGGACGGCGACGTCTCGGCCTACATTCCGACCAACGTCATTTCCATTACCGATGGTCAGATCTATCTGCAGTCCGAGCTCTTCTTCCAGGGTCAGCGCCCGGCAGTCGACGTGGGCATTTCCGTGTCCCGCGTCGGTGGCGACGCGCAGACCAAGGCTATGAAGCAGGTCGCCGGTAACCTCCGTCTGGACCTCGCTTCGTACCAGGAGCTCGCCGGCTTTACGCAGTTCGGCTCCGACCTCGACGAGGCTACTCAGAAGCAGCTGACCCATGGTGCCCGCATGACCGAGCTCCTGAAGCAGCCGCGCTACAAGCCGTTTGAGGTTGGCGAGCAGATCGTTACGCTGTTCGCTGGCAACGAGGGCTTCCTGGATGACCTGGAGATTGCCGACGTGCTGCCTTTCCGTGCCGAGCTCATCGAGTACATGGACAATGGCTTTGGCTCGCTGCTCGATAAGGTTCGCGCCAAGAAGATCGATGATGACACCAAGGCTGAGCTCTTGCGCGTCATCGGCGACTTCAAGCAGCAGTTCATGGCCAAGCACCATTCGGATGTTTCTGGATCAGAGGAGAACTAAGCCCCATGGCCAACCTTCGCGACATTAAGAAGCGAATCTCCTCGGTTACCACGACCAAGCAGATCACGCGCACGATGGAGATGGTCTCTACGGCCAAGATCCGTCGTGCCCTCGATCGCTCCAAGCAGGCCGAGCCCTATAAGGAGGCGCTGACCGACGTCATGTTGACGGTCGCCGGCGACGCCTCCTGTTCGGGCACCGATCCCATGCTGCAGAAGCATGAGAGCGTCAAGCATGGCCTGATTGTCGTTATTGCCTCGGACCGCGGCCTTGCCGGCGGTTTCAATACGACGGTGGAGCGCACGGCCGAAAAGCTCGCCGCTTCTTGGGCGAACGACGGCATCGAGTGCGAGATCATCGCGTGCGGGCGTAAGCCGGCCACGTATTTCCGTGACCGCGCAAACGTCGTCATGCACTTTGAGGGCAACTCCTCTGAGCCCGATTTCAATCAGGCCCGCATGATCTCCTCTCATATCTGCGATGCGTATCGTGCCGGTGAGCTTGACCGCGTCGAGCTTGTCTACCACCACGCCAAGAATCGCGTGGATCAGGAGCTTCGCGTCGAGCATCTGTTGCCGCTCGACCCCGAGATGATCGCTATGGCCCACGGTCCGCGTAAGAACGAGACCGACGCCCCTAAGCGCATCTCGTCCACGTTCGAGTTCGTGCCCTCTCCCGAGCATGTTCTCGGCAAGCTTGTGCCGTCTTATATCCTGACGGTCATCTACCAGGCCCTGATCGATTCGGCGGCTGCCGAGCAGGGTGCACGCCGCAAGGCCATGCACTCCGCGACGGAAAACGCCACCGCGATCATCTCGACCCTTACCCGCACGTATAGTCGCGTGCGCCAGGCTTCGATCACGACCGAGATTAACGAGATCGTCGGCGGAGCCTCAGCATTGGAGGAACAGTAATGGCTAATAACACCGTAAAGCTTGCGGTCGAGGAAGCCACCAAGAAGACGACTGCCGGTGATGGTCGCATCGTGCGAATCATCGGCCCTGTCGTCGACGTCAAGTTTGACGGCGCGGTGCCCCCGATCTACAACGCGCTCACGGTCGAGGCCGAGACCCCGATCGGTCACCTGAGCACGATCCTCGAGGTCGAGAGCCAGCTTCCGGGCGGCGTTGTCCGCACGGTCGCCATGTCCTCGACCGACGGCCTGCAGCGCGGTCTCATCGCCACCGATACCGGTGAGCCCATGAAGATGCCCGTTGGCCCCAAGACGCTCGGCCGCATTTGGAACGTCATGGGCAAGCCCGTCGACGGCAAGCCCATGCCCGAGGTGGAGGAGTTCTACCCCATCCACCATGCAGCGCCCCGTTTCGACGAGCTCACCACCAAGACCGAGATCTTCGAGACCGGCATCAAGGCCGTCGACCTGCTCGAGCCCTACATCCGTGGCGGCAAGACGGGCCTGTTCGGCGGCGCCGGCGTCGGCAAGACCGTTCTGATTCAGGAGCTCATCAACAACCTCGCCCAGGAGCACGGCGGCACCTCGGTGTTCACCGGCGTCGGCGAGCGTACCCGCGAGGGCACCGACCTGTTCCTCGAGATGAGCGAGTCTGGCGTTATCGACAAGACCTGCTTGGTCTATGGTCAGATGAACGAGCCGCCCGGAGCGCGTCTGCGCATCGGTCTGGCCGGCCTTACCACCGCTGAGTACTTCCGCGATCGCGGCCAGGACGTTCTGCTGTTCATCGACAACATCTTCCGCTTCTCCCAGGCCGGTTCCGAGGTTTCCGCACTGCTGGGTCGTATGCCGTCCGCCGTCGGTTACCAGCCTACGCTGGCTACCGAGATGGGTGACCTCCAGGAGCGCATTACCTCGACCAAGACGGGTTCCATTACCTCCGTCCAGGCTGTCTACGTCCCTGCAGACGACCTGACCGACCCGGCGCCTGCCACGACGTTTACGCACCTCGACGCCACCACGGTTCTTTCGCGTAGCATTTCGTCGCTCGGTCTGTTCCCGGCCATCGACCCGCTCGCGTCTTCCTCCGACGCCCTCGATCCCTCGATCGTCGGCGAGGAGCACTACCGTGTCGCCGTCAAGGTCCAGGAGCTCCTGCAGGAGTACTCCGACCTTCAGGACATCATCGCCATTCTGGGTATGGACGAGCTGTCCGAGGAGCAGCGCCTTACGGTCAACCGTGCCCGTAAGATCCAGCAGTTCCTCTCCCAGTCCTTCCACGTCGCCGAGAAGTTCACCGGCAACCCCGGTGTCTACGTCCGCGTCGAGGATACCGTCCGCTCCTTCGCCGAGATTGTCGACGGCAAGGCCGATGACCTGCCCGAGCAGGCATTCCGCTATGCTTCCACGATTGAGGACGTGCGCGAGCGCGCCCGCAAGATGGGGGAGAAGTAGGTTATGCGTATCCGCATCGTGTGCCCCGTGAGCTGCGCCTATGAGGGCGACGCTGCGTTTGTGTCGATTCCGTCCACGGATGGCGAGTTTGGCGTTCTGCCTGCTCACTCCAGCGAAATCTGCACGATCGACCGCGGTTACGTTCGCGTTTCCGATAAGGCCATGGGCACTGTCGACCACACGTTTGCCGTGGCCGGCGGCTATGCCCAGGTTGCGGACGATGTCGTGACCGTTCTCGCCGAGCGCGCTTGCGATTTGGCGACCGTCGATGCCGACAAGCTTAAAGCTGATATTCAAGGTTTTGAAGAGAAGCTGGGTAATTTGTCGGAGGATGATGCACGCCGCGCCTACCTCTATAATGAAATCGCATGGTGTAAGCTCAAGCTTGCCCAATAGTCAAACGATTTAGCGTTCGACCATTTGCGAACACATCATGCCCGGGATGGCCTAGCCACCCCGGGCATGCTTTTTGAAAGGGTAGACCTTGGATATTATCCGCGTTGAGGGTGGCCACGCCATCGGAGGCTCCGTGCCCGTTTCGGGCGCCAAGAACTCCGCGCTCAAACTCATGGCGGCAACGCTTCTGGCGCCGGGCAAGACGACGCTGCAGAACGTGCCCGATATTTCCGATGTTCACGTGATGGGCAAGGTGCTCAAGGGCATGGGCGCTACGATCGATGTTCTCGACGAGCACACGCTCGAGATTGATACCTCTCAGGTCGATTCTTGGGAGGCTCCCTACGAGCTCGTTGCCAAGATGCGTGCTTCCACCGCCGTCATGGGACCCCTGCTGGGCCGCTTCCATCGCGCCAAGATTGCCATGCCGGGCGGCTGCAACCTGGGTGCTCGCAAGATCGATATGCACATTCTGGGTCTCGAGGCCCTGGGCGTTGAGTTCGATACCGCCCACGGTTACATCAACGCTAATGCGCCCCAAGGTCTGCGCGGTACCACCGTCACGCTCGAGTTCGCCAGTGTCGGTGCGACCGAGAACCTCATTATGGCATCCGTGCGCGCGCAGGGTACCACGGTTATCGACAATGCCGCCCGCGAGCCCGAGATCGTTGATCTCGCCAACATGCTCAACGAGATGGGCGCCAAGATTGTTGGCGCCGGTACGCCCGTCGTGACTATCGAAGGCGTGGAAGAGCTCCATCCCGTTACCCATCGCGTGGTGGGCGACCGCATCGAGGCCGGTACCTTTATCGTTGCCGGTGCGTTGATGGCCGACGATCGCGGTGTCGATGTCACGGGCTTTTGCCCCATTCACTTGGGCATGGTGCTCAAGAAGATGGAGCTCATGGGTATCGACTGCGAGCGCGTCGAGGATGGCGTCCATGTAAATCGTGCCGAGCGTATCAAGCCGGTCGACATCCAGACGCTTCCGTTCCCCGGCTTCCCGACCGACATGCAGGCGCAGATTATGGTGCTCTCCGCCCTTGCCGACGGCAGTTCCGTTATTACCGAGAACATCTTCGAGAATCGCTTTATGTTTGCCTCTGAGCTGGTGCGCATGGGTGCCGACATTCGTATCGAGAGCCATCATGCCATGATTCATGGCGTCAAGGGCTTCTCGGGTGCACAGGTTACCTCGCCCGATCTGCGTGGCGGAGCGGCCCTCGTCGTAGCGGGCTTGATCGCCGACGGGACGACCGAGGTTTCGGCCATCCATCATATCAAGCGCGGCTACGAGCAGTTTGTCGAAAAGCTGCAGGCGCTCGGCGCGCATGTCGAGCATGCTACCGTCCCCGATCCCGTCATCTACTAATACAGGTTGCCTATGTTTAATAAAAAGCCCCTCGCGGATACCACCGCCCGAAGACCCTCAACTGGTGCGCAGGCCAAGATCTATAGTCGCGATAACGTGGCTCGCTATTCCGAGCGCGCTCGTCAACGTCGTCGTAGCCACACGATTCGTCACGTCGCGCTCATTGTCGTGCTTGGCGTGCTGCTGAGTGCCACTACCGCTGCCGGCCTGTGGTTTGCCACCATTATGGGCAAGCTCGGCGATTCTAATGTCATTACCGACAATCTGCGTCGGGTTCTGGTTGACACCGATGAGGCAAAGGATCCGTTCTACGTGCTGCTTCTTGGCACCGACGGCCGTCCGGGCGAGGATACGTATCGTGCCGACTCGATTATCCTGGCACGCATCGACCCCACGCAAAAGCAGGCGACGCTCATTTCCGTTCCGCGCGACACCAAGGTCGAGTACAAGGGCGAGACCATGAAGATCAACGCCTGCCATACCGTTGGCGGCGCCGAGGCCATGGTCGAGGCGGTCAACGAGCTGTGCGGTGTTCAGATTTCCCACTATGCCGAGGTCAGCTTCGACGGTATGCAGGCGCTGATTGATTCGGTTGGCGGTATCGACATTAACGCAACCGATGATGTTGACGACCCCGAGCACCTGGATATTAAGATTACCGCTGGCCAGCAGCATATGGACGGTGCCACCGCCCTTACCTATGCCCGCTGCCGCTACACCTATGCCGACGGCGATTACACGCGCATGCGCCACCAGCGTCAGGTGCTTGGCGCCCTTGCCAACCAGATTCTCAATAACTTCGATGCCACGAAGATTTTTGGCCTGGTTAATTCGCTGTCCGATATGCTCGTAACCGATATGAGCGTTCAAGATATCGTGGCTACGGTCAACGCCATGCGCGGTATGGATGTCGACGGTATCTACTCGGCCAACCTGCCCTCGTACGCCGATGACAGCACCATGATCGACGGTGTGAGCTACGTCTTTGTCTACGAGGACGAGCTCAAGGAAATGATGGAGCGCGTCGATGCCGGCAAGGATCCCAAGGGTCCCAACACCATGGGTCTTTCCGATGGTTCCAGCTCTACGATTGGCGACCTGAACAACAACACGTCTGACGATTACGCAAACGGTACCGCAACCTCATCGGTCAGCTCTGACGATTCCGATGACTCAAGCGATTCAAGCGATTCGGACTACTACGAAGAGCCCACCGGCGACGGCAACGGCTACGAAGCTAACTACTAGAGTTACGCGGTTTTACCAAACCGCGTAACCAGTTGACGCTGCAAACCCGCCAGAGCGGCAATCTGCCTTTCAACTTCGGCGGCATGATCAAAAAAGTTACGGCGTTTTACCAAACGCCGTAACGGCTCGACGCTGCGCGCCGCCCAAGGCGGCAATTTGTCATTCAAAAGGCAGGGCATGACCAGAAGGTCAATGCCCTGCCTTTTTCATGCCAACTTGTTCGCCTTGGACGTCGCTCGCTGACGTTGGCTCAACCTGCGGTGCTGACTACTCCCCTTGCACCAAAATCCGCCCCGTTCTCGGTTTTGAGGACGGGGCGGTTTTGCTTACCTAGATTGTTCGAGTTCCTTATGCAAAGCGGGCGACGAGCTCCTGGAGCACGTCGGTCATCTTGACGAGCGAACTGACCGGGACGAACTCGTTGACGCCGTGGTAGCAATAGCCGCCGGTGGAAAGGTTGGGGCAGGGCAGACCGCGGAACGACAGCTGAGCGCCGTCGGTGCCGCCACGAATCGGCAGCACTTGGGGCTCAACGCCGCAGGCAAGGTAGGCTTCCTTGGCAACATCAATAAGCTCGGGATAGTCACGAACGATCTCGGCCATATTTCGATACTGCTGCTTAATCTCGACTGTCACGCGCTCCTCACCCAGACGCTGGTTGAGCATCGAGGCGGCGGCATCAATAAGGTCGAGTTTCTGCTGGAACTTGGCGGCGTCATGGTCGCGGATGATATAGCGCGCTGTGGCGTGATCGACGGTCGCAGATACACCCTCAAGGTGATAAAAGCCCTCGTAGCCTTCCGTATACTCCGGGCGCTGCACGTAGGGGAGCAACGCGTTGAAGTCGCAGAACAGATTGCCTGCGTTGACCATACGGCCCTTAGCGTCGCCCGGGTGGATGGACTGGCCCTCAAAGCGGACGGTCGCCTCGGCGGCGTTAAAGCACTCCCACTCCAGCTCGCCGATGGGGCCGCCGTCGACCGTGTAGGCGTACTTGCAGCCAAAGGTATCGATATCCAACAGCTCGGCTCCGTGGCCGATTTCCTCGTCAGGGCAGAAGCAAATGCCGAGTGCAGGATGGGGCAGAGAAGGGTCCTGAGCGATACGCGCGACAAGCGACATGATCTCGGCGACGCCTGCCTTGTCGTCCGCGCCCAGCAGCGTGGTGCCATCGCTGCAGACCAGGTCCTCACCCGCGAGGTCATTCAGGGCGGGAAGCTTGGCGGTGCTCATGGCAACGGGCTTACCGTCAACCGTGCCGCAGACCAGGTCGCCGCCTTCGTGGTGTACGATGTGCGGCTTCACGCCGGCGCCCGGTGCAACTTCGGTGGTGTCGAGATGGGCGATCAGGCCCAGGGCGGGCTTGTCCTCAGCGCCCGCACTTGCGGGGATATGCGCGCAGACATAGGCGTGCTCGGTCACGTGGGCATCTTCCGCACCAAGCTCGCGCAGCTCTTCAGCCAGCACGTTGGCAAGGTCAAACTGAACGGCGCTCGAGGGTACCTGGTCGCAGTTTGCATCCTCGGACTGCGTGTTGATCTGGACGTAGCGCAAAAAGCGCTCGAGGACATCGGGGTTCGTGGTGGTGTTTTCCATAAAGACCGCTCCAATCTTGGTCGTCGTGTGCAACAAGAACTCTAGCACGGTATGCCACGGCATACCGCGACGCTTGGATGGGGTAGAATCAGCCATTGAATGCAGAAGGGACGGAAGATCATGGATACGACAAATAGCTCGCGCGAACTACATCTGACGGTGGCGAACGAAGACTACTTGGAGTGCATGGTTCGCATTGAAAGCGAAGAGGGGGAAACCAACGGCGTTCGATCGGTCGACATCGCGCAGCGCCTTGGCGTCTCCAAGGCATCGGTCAATAAAGCGGTTTCGGCGCTCAAGGCATCCGAACTTGTCGAGCAATCGCACTACGGCAAGGTAGTCCTGACCGATCGCGGCCGCGAGGTTGGTACGGCTATCTGGTACCGTCATCGCCTCATCCGCACGTTTTTGGTTCAGGAGCTCGGTGTCGAATTTGAGCGAGCCGATTCCGAGGCCTGCATGATGGAGCATGCGCTTTCCGAGGACACGATGAACCGCTGGCTCGCCTATCTCGAAAAGCAGGGAATCAGCGTCGAGGAATAGCGGGATATATATGGATACGAGTTATTACAACCGCTTTGGTGCCGAGGAACTTGCGCGCCGCTTGTCGAGCGAGACCTTGTTGGCGCAGGGCTCCATGGGCAGTGTTCTGTTGAGTGAGTACGATGCCGCCGACATTCCACCGGCGTTTTGGAATCTGGCAGAGCCGCAGACCGTTTCTCGTATCCATCGCTTGTATGTCGCTGCCGGCGCGCAGGTGCTCATTACCAACACCTTTCAGGCATCAAGCTATGCCCTCAAGCACGACCAGATTGCGCCGTCCGTGGCGGAGGTCAATCGCGGGGCCGTCGACGATGCTCGCCAGGCGCACCCGCAACTGCTGCTGGGCTCGATGGGCCCGATCGGTATTGAGTGGTTTGCCGAGGACTCTGCCGAGTATCGTGAAATCCGAGGCATTGCGCGCGAACAGGCGCACGCCTTGCTCAATGCCGGCGTTGACGGTCTGCTGATCGAGACGGTGACGTCTATCCGTAATTTGCAGCCCATGCTTGCCGGCGCCCGAGATGCCGCCGACGGCATGCCTGTTCTGGTGAGTTTTGTCGTTGACGATAAAGGCGACCTGTTGGGCGATGGCCTCAACATCGAGGCGGCCGTTTTGTACGCCGAAAAACACGGCGCAAACTCGGTTGGTGTTAATTGCTGTTCGCTTGCGGCCGCGAACGCGGCGGTGCCCAGGATGGTTGCATCGGCGACTACTCCCGTCACGGTGCGTCCCAACGTAGGCGATCCGGTCCAGACTCAGGATGGCCCCGTATGGCACGAGAACCCCGAAGCTTTCGCGCGCGCATGCATCGAATGGAGACATGCCGGTGCCGCAATGGTGGGCAGTTGCTGTGGAACCACGGCAATCACTACGGCCGCGATGGCCGAGGCGCTCGATATATAAAGGGCAAAACCGCTCCATACGGGGCGGTTTTTTTTATTGCTTGCATGTCCTCGGCAGCATTTGCCCAAATGGTGAATGCTGGTGCCGGCAGGTTGCCGAGTGCATGTTGCGGGTATACCCCATGCGTACCATGATCCAAACACTGTGAGGTGTCTGCGCGTGTGCGCGATAATTCATTTTGGAACTGACGGTTGGCGCGCTCGCGTCGATGAGGACTTCACTGCCGATAACGTTGCCCGTATCGCCGATGCCGTCGGCGAGTTGTGGCAAAAGACCAATCCGGGCAAAACGGTATATATAGGGTTCGACACCCGGCCCCTGGCGAGCGAGTTCGCTGAGCTTGCGGCGGGCGTGCTAGCAGCGCACGGGCTGGACGCCGTGCTCGCTTCGCGACCTGTTCCGACCCCTGCCCTTACGTGGGCGGCGGCTTATGACGGTGAGGCGTGCGGCGCGCTCATGGTGACGGGGTCCCATCATCCGCAGGGTTATCTGTGCCTCAAGATTCGCATGGGTGACGGCTCGACCGCCAACCAGGATGTCATCGAAGAGCTCGAAGAGACCATGGCTCCCGAGCCAATGGGGATCGAGGGGCAATATCGCACCGCGGATATCATTCCTGACTATATGCAGGCGGTGGCATCGTTTGTCGATGCCGAAGCCATCCGCGGCGCGCACCTGCGCGTGGTTGTCGATCCCATGGGCGGCGCAGCCCAGGGTTATCTAGCCGACTTGCTGCGCGAGCTTGGCGTTGAGGTGCACGAGATTCACGCCGGGCAGGCGTCTGACCAAGAAGATATCTGCCCCGACCCCGTTGAGCCTTGGGTGGACGCTTGCGAGCGCACGGTTATCGATGACGGAGCTTGCGCTGGTCTGGTGACCGACGGCGACGCCGACCGTATCGGTGCGGTTGACGAGCGCGGCAGATATATACATCCGCATCAGATCATGGCGCTCGTTTTGGGCGACTTGGTTCAATTTCGTAATTTGGAGGGGCGCGTCGTCGTCAATCTTTCATGCTCGACGCTCGTGCGTCGCATTGCCGAGGCGCTTGGCTGCCGCGTGACCGTCAAACCAGTCGGTTTCAAATATATAGCGGCGGAGATGAAAAAGGGCGGCGTCCTCATAGGCGGCGAAGAAGCCGGTGGTATCGGCATCGCCGCGCATATGCCCGAGCGCGATGGAATCCTCGCCTGTCTAATTCTGTGTGAGCTTATGGCAAAGACGGACGCGCCTTTGGGCGTTCTGGTCGACCAACTCGAGGACAGTTTTGGTAAGACGAGTTACGGTCGACGGGATTTGCGCCTTGAGGCCGAAGATGCCGAAACGTTACGAACCCTGCTGCCGGGCGTAAACCCCAAGTCGATTTGTGGCAAGGTGCCGCAAAACGTTAGTCATATGGATGGCTTGCGTTTGGCATTCGAGGATGACACGTGGCTGCTGGTCCGTCCTAGCGGGACCGAACCAGTGGTGCGCGTCTACGCCGAGGGGTTCTCGGTGGAAGAGCGTGATGAGTTGCTCGATGCTGGCTGTGCTTTAGCTAGGGGGACGTATCCGCTTTAACCATGAGTCTGCCTTATATAGAAGAGATGCTCGGCGAGCGGTAGGTAACGGCTGGCAAACGTTAGTCGGATCACAAAATGTGTAGGAAATGTGTACGCCCAGATTCCCGCCCGCGGGGCCCCTCCGGTCTGGCAATATATCTCCTTGCCGCGCGGCCCGGTGGAACCGGATGAGCCGCAAAGCGTGCACCTTGAGAACCGGATACTGCGAGGATGGACACACCAGATGTGTCGCATCCGGGCAGACATCGAACCATTTGAAATGGTCTAACTTGGATTTGTT
>USAY01000001.1 GCA_900552755.1 uncultured Collinsella sp. | reverse complement strand
GCGCTGGTTGCGGTTGAAAATCGGACAGAGCTGGTGCCATAGATGCCCTCCAGTAACGTTTTTGCAGCACGCACTTTGATAGCGTAAAGTGCAAGGCACAACTGTAAAGGCATGACATAAAAAATGCCGCCCTGGGAGGGCGGCGCAACAAGTTGTTTACAATTGCGGGTGTGATTTTCGGCGCAAGAAATCGAAATGCGTCTCGCTCAAGATAATCGACAGGAAGATGAGCGCGAAGCCGGAAAGCAGGCGCGAGGTGAGCGCCTCCCCCATCAACAGCACCGAGAACAGCACACCCGAAGGCGACTCCATCGAAAGGAGCAGCGAGCCCGTTGAGGCCGGGACATGCGCCAGGCCGACGTTTTGGATGAGCAGAGCCACACACGTACAGCCCACCGATAGAAACGCCATCACACCGATAAAGCTCGGCGTCCACACGGACGCGGGCGCTTGGGTCTCGAATAGCAGCGACGTTGCCAAGCTCAAGACGCCATTGCCCACAAACATCCAAAATGTGATGACGTTGATGTCCATCTTGCGACCGTATTTGGCCGTCACCGCCATCTGGATGGCAAAGAAGACCGCACCGCCCAGTGTGATGACATCGCCGACATTGAACTCGACGCTATCGAGCGCCACCAGACCAATGCCCGCCAGGCACAGCAACGCGGCGCCCAAGTTGTAACGGGTAAGCTTTTCGCCGCTTAGGACGTAGCTCGCAAACGGCACGAGGATGCAATAGGTACCCGTCAAAAATGCACTCTTGCCCGCCGTGGTCTGTGCCAGGCCAATCGTCTGCAAACCGTACGCGCCCCACATAAGTGCGCCCATACCAAGTCCGACGATAAGGTTGCGGGCATTAAAGTGCGCGATGATGCGTTTGTGGAAGATGGCAAACATAACCAGCGAAGCCGGAAGAAAACGAATATAGAGCAGTTCGAACACCGGAATGGTGTCGAGCGCATCTTTCATGGTGGTAAAGGAATAGCCCCAGATGACCGCCACCGATAGCAGCAAGACCTTCCAGAAGAACGGGGAACGCGCGCCGGCGCCGCGGGAGGTGCCGCCGGCGCCCAGGTCCTCCCGTGCGACAGGGCTATCGGGCATGTTTTCGATTTCGTTGGCAGCGTATTGGGCCATGGAACATCCTCACACTCAATCTTGGCGTGGTGTCCGCACGCGTATGGCTGCGTGCCGCCTCATGGTCAAATAAAAACAGGGCGCACCGGACCCCCGGCACGCCCCGCTACTGTAGCAACAACCGGCGTTGCATCGCAATCCAGCCCACTAAAGCGTTTTGTTCCGCCGTTCTACCGAACGGCGGACCGGCCGTCGCTGCGCGAGCCGCATTCACGCCAATCTGACGTTCAATTTCAAGGGCGCGACCAGAAGGTCAGCGCCCTTTCATTTCACGTCACCTTGGCGCAAATGCGGCTCGCTCGCTGGCATTAGTGCTACATCAGCGTTAACGTTGCCGCACTAAATTAGCTTTGTCGACTCCAGCTTTTCGATGATCCAGTCGTTGGCTTTGATGACCGGACGGCGGAAGACGACGCCCAGGGCCAGCGACGGAATCAGATAGCTCGCCAGAATGCCCAGCTCAACCCAGTACTCCATATGGTAGGCGCCAGCCATGGCGGCATGCATGGCGTTAATGCCATGGGTAAACGGCAGGAACGGATAGATCGCCTGGAACACAGGGCCGGTCATCTCGATGGGGAACGTACCGCCCGAACCGCCGACCTGCATGACCAGCAGCACAACGGCCAAAGCCTTGCCGATATCGCCAAACGAAACCGTAAGCGTGTAGACGATATTGGAGAACACGAGACTCGCGACCCAGCCCGCCAGCACAAACTGCAGCGGGTTGTCGCACTGAATGCCAAAGAACAGGATGTCGCCCGCGCACACGAGCGTTGCCTGCAGCAGGGCCAGACCGCCAAAGAACAGGTAGCGGCCCAGGTAGATCTCGTGCAAGCGCACGGGGATTAACTCATTGATGAGTTCGTCGTCAACCGACACCTTCATCATGGCCGCCAGCACGATCGAGCCGACCCAGAGCGACAGAATCGTGTAGAACGGCGCCATGGCCGAGCCGTAGTTGCGGATCGGATAGATCGGCTTGCGATCGAGCGCGACGGGACCGGAAAGCGACACGGCCAAACCCTCGGGATCATTGCCAATCATCGTCTTGATCGTGGCCAGATCGTCCGACATAAGGGCGCCGTCGAGCTCGTCCTTAAAGGCACTGATCTTATCGGACGCTTCACCCAGCTGATCGGAAGCCTTGTTGACCAGCTTTGCAGCCTTGGAGAGGCCCTTTGCCAGCGAACCGGATGCGTCGGTCAGGCCGTCTACGGCGCTATCCAGATCGCCCGAGATGCCATCCAGCGAGTCCAGGATGCCTGAAACCGTCTTCTTGAGCTCCTTTGCCTTGACCGAGAACGTGGAGTCGTAGTCGGACTTGGCGCCCGAAATGCCCGCCTTGGCATCGGCGATGGCCTGGTCGACTTCGGCACGCGTGCTGTTGACCTCTGCCATGCTGTCAGAAAGGGACTTAGCAGTTGCCGTCAGGTCCTTGGCGCTGTTGCGATACTCCACCGCGATCCTGTTCAGCGATGTTGCCACAGACTTGAGGCTCTCCTGGAGCTTTTCGTCACTGACCTGCTCGGCAAAGCCGCGGAGCTGGTCGGCCGTGGCGTCGATATCGTCGGCACGTGTATTGAGCGCCGCCGCGGCATCGTTGAGCTGAGACACCGTAAGGTCAACATGCTGATTCGCGGCATCGAATGCCTTCGCAAGCTCGGCGGACACGTTGTCGAACGAGCCAGCGCTTCCGTCAATCGCGGCGTTGATGGCGTCGTTGGCGGCCTTCAGCGCTTCTTTGGAATCGCTCATGCCGCTCTTGGCATGCTCCATCAACCGCTTGGTCGACTCATCGACCGTACCCGTCTGCTGGAGCATACCGCTCGCCGACGTCAACGAATCGGACGTAGAGCTCAAAATGCCCGCCAGCGACGAAGCATTAGCCTGAACGTCTTGCAGGTCCTCAATCGAATCGCCGAGCGTCGAGGACAGGTTGGCGATAAAGTTGCTGACCTGGTCGGTGCTCATGTAATCGAGCAGGCTGGACACGGTTTTAAGGCCGATGCTCGTAATGGTCTTGGTAAAGGTCTCGTTGACCTGACTCTGGACGGCGCTCGAGCCTTTCTCGGTCACGATCTGCGCGATGGCATTGGCCTTCTGGTTCTCGTAGAACTCGATATCAGCGTGCTTCACCTCAGTCGAGAAAAGCGTCATCATGTCGGCGCTAAACGTTTTAGGGATAACGACGGCAGCGTAGTACGCGCCCGACTTAACGCCCTCAATCGCCTTATCGCGGTCGTTGAGTACGACCCAGTCGAAGTTCTCGTTGCCGCGCAGAGTGGCGGTTACGTTTTCGCCCACGTTGACCTCGACGGGAATCAGATCACTCTCGTAGCCCTCATCGGTGTTGACCACGGCGATCTTAAGGTTGCCGGTATTGCCGTAGGGATCCCAGCTGCCGGCGATGTTAAACCACGCGTACAGGCACGGCACGATAATGAGGCCCATCACAACAATCATGCCGATCACGGAGCGAGACACGTTTTGGACATCGCGCTTAAACAGGTGCAGGATGTTTTTCATTTATGCCTCACCTCCTTTAGAGTGCTTGCCAAGCGGGGTGGTATCTCCATCATTTGTGGCTGTGCTGTCGCTGCCCTGAGATTTATGGTGCGAGCCGATATGCGGCAAGCGGCCCGTGGACTGATCGCCGCCCTTGGCACCACGCTCGCTGGCGTTGAGGCCAAACATGTGGCGGGCGGCAGGAATGGCGGCCGTGTGTTCGCGCATCTCGCGACGCAGGTCCTCATCCGAAAGCGCCGAGATGCGCATCTGGGTATTGAGGCTCGCTCGGATATATTCGATATTGATAAGCCAGCCGCAGATGGCAATAACCGAGATGATCCAAATGACAAGCAGGATGATCTTGCCGTTATTGTCGATATCGAGAACCGTCGACAGGACAAAGAGCAGGACCTGAACGCCCACCACGGCGGCAAAACCGCCCTTGATGTAGTACGGGTAGCGATGTTCAAAGGCGACCGCATGATCGAGCAGTTCGCGACGGTACGAATCGGAATCGAGCATGACGCGCATGGCCGTGCGCAGCGAGTAGCGCTGGCGCGGCAGGTCGTTGGACTCGCAAATCATCATACCGGTCGTGGAGAGCTGTTTATCAAAGAGCAGGTTAAGGTTGAGCAGCAGCGGACGCAGCTGCAGGCCGATAAAGAGCGCCACGATCAAGAACACGCCCAGAATGCACAGGTTAAACAGGTAGTTGAACGAATACATGCCGCCGACCGTCTCGCGCAGCAGATTGATGCCGTAGGTAAAGGGCAGCAGCGGGTGCAGCCACTGGAAGAAGCCGGGCATCATCTCGATGGGGTACATGCCCGACGAACCCGGGATCTGCACGATGACGAGAATGACGCCGATAGCCTTGCCGATATGCTTAAACGTGGTGGACAGCGCATAGATGATATTGACGTAGGTGAACGAAATGGCGATGCCGCCCAACACGAACAGCAGCGGGCTGACGCACTGCACGCCAATCACCAGATCGCCTACCGTAACGATGATGGCCTGCAACGCGCCCAGGATCACCATGAGCAACCAGCGGCCAAAGTAGCCTTGGCGCGCCGTAAAGCTGCCAACACCTTCACGGTCGACCTCGAGCTTGTAAATGGCGATGAGCACATAGCCGCCCACCCAAAGCGCCAGATTGGTGTAGAAGGGAGCGATGCCCGAGCCAAAGCTCTTGACCGGATAGATTGACTTGGACGTCAACTCAACCGGAGACGCCATGAAATCTGCCACGTCATTGACATCGACGCCCATCAGATCGGCCAGCTCGCCCATGGACTCGGAGGTCTGCAGCGCCGCGATGTCATTGGCGGCGGTTGCAAGCTTGTCCTGGACCTTGGCAAGCGAGGAATCGGTCTGGGACAGCGTGGTCTTGGCCTGGCCGAGCGTAGCGCTAAGCTGCGCCAACGTGCCGCGCGCATTTGCAAGTGTAGGTGTCATACCCGAGACGATACCGGTCAGGTCGCCCGAAACGGCAGCAAAAGAGTCGAGCGCGCTCGAGGCCTTCGGCAGCGCGTTTTGGCCCAAGTCCGTCTGGGCTTGGCCAAGGTTGGTCGCACCGGTATGAATTGCGTTATTGATAGCGTCACTGGCACCCGAAACAGCCGCTGCGTCATTCGCCATGGCGCTCGACTGCGCGGACAGACCGTCCTTGATGCTCTGAAGCTTTTCATTCTGCTCTCGAAGCAAATCGATGGTCGATACAATGCGCGCGTCAATTTCCTCGGAACCTGTCGACGTGTCATTGGCGAGAATCTCCAAGTGCCCGATAACGGCCTTATTGTGGTCGATCGTCGCTTGAAGAGACTCGAGCGAGTTGTCGATACGGGTGGTCGTAGATGTGACCGCGCCCGTCAGCTTGCCGATGGCAGCGTTCGCAGAGGCCGACGTCTTGGTGAGCGCAAGGCTGCCTTCCGAGAGCGCCTTGGAGAGCGAGGCGATAGAGTTGCCCGCCGTGGTGCGAGCTTCGCTCAGCAGGTCGTTGCCCTGGGAGATCGCCTGCGTCAGCGACGGTGCCTGGCCTTGCAAGCCGGCAAGTGCCGCATCAGCCGAGGCGATAGCGCCACTCGTCTTATCGATGGCGGCATTCATATCGCCAATCGAATCGCGCACCTCGCCCAAGGTGTCGGACGCCTCGGACACCGAACTTGCCAGCGAGTCCTGAGTCTGGGTTGCCTTGTCCTTTAAATCGACACCGGCATCCTTGGCGATACCGGCAACAGTCTTGCCTACCGTAGAGACAAATTCCGAGTTGATCTGCTCCTCGATGGTGTTTGCACCGGTATCGGTAACCTTGGGCGCAATGGCGCTCTTCTTCTCATTGACGTAGTACGTGAGCTTGGGCTGATGGTAGTTGCCGTCGAGCATCGAAACCAGGTTATCCGAGAAGTTCTTGGGAATCACGATAGCGGCATAGTACTCGCCGCTCTCGACGCCCTCCTTGGCATCGGCCGTCGAGTCGACGAACGTCCAGCCCAACTGATGATTCTCCTTGAGCTGGTCGACCACTTTGTCGCCAGCGTTGAGCTCACCCACCAAGTCGTTTTGGGTGCCTCGATCGTTGTTGGCGATAGCAATCTTGATGCCTTGGGTGTTTCCATACGGATCCCAGTTTGCCACGATGTTATACCAGGCATACAGCGAGGGAATAACGCACACGCCTAGGGTAACTACCAGGGCGACGGGGTTCACAAGCAGTCGCTTAATGTCGCGCTTAAATATCGCAAAGGACACCTTTGCATTGGATAGTTTGCTGCCGAGACTCACGCTTGGACCATCCATCCTGTCGTTAAATCGAATCGTACTATCGACAACCATTGTAGTAGGCGCTTTAACGTCTCAAAGCACAATGGTGTTGAGTTTTGCGGGTAGCAATATACTACGAAGATGAGTTAACGTACAGATGTACAGTATCCTAAATTTCAGCAGGTCACAAAACCACAACCCGCACAAATAAATGATCCCTTGGGGACGGAGGGATCATTCAAAAGGAAACGAGAGTGGAAAATCTCTCACTTCAAGCCCGCATTCGAGCCAAAAGTGGGAGATTATCCACTCTCGTTCTAATCTAGTTACGGTGCCGTATCCCCGAACTACATCAAGTTGCAAACAGCCGCCGCGAAGGCTACGGGATCCTCGGGGAGGATGCCCTCGACCAGCAGGGCCTGATCGTAGAGCAGACCAGAGTACTGCTTGATCTTGTCGGCGTCGCCTGCCTTCTGGGCAGCGACAAGCTTGTCAAAGACCGGGTGCTTGGCGTTGAGCTCGAGCACGCGCTGGCTCTTGGGCATGCCGTCGGGCGCGCCCTCGGGTCCCTTCTGGAGTACCTTCTCCATCTCAAGCGAAAGCGGACCCTCGGTGGTGATGCAAGCGGGGGCATCGGTCAGGCGCGCGGAGACGGCAACTTTCTCGACCTTGTCACCGAGTGCCTCTTTCATAGCGCTAAAGAGGTCCTCGTTCTCCTTGGTGGCGTCCTCGGCCTCCTTCTTCTCATCCTCGGTCGCCAGGTCAAGATCACCGGTCGCGACGTTCTTGAGCTCCAGATGACGATCCTCGACCTCGGGCTCGGCACCGTCGGCCACAGCCTTCTCGGCAGCCTCGCGGGCAGCATCGTCCTCGTAGATCTTGGGCATATCGGCGGCAACGTACTCACGCATGGCCTGGAAGGTAAACTCATCCACGTCCTGCGTCAGAAGCAGCACGTCATAGCCGCGGTCGAGCACGCCCTTTACCACGGGCATCTTGGCCAAGCGCTCGCGCGAATCGCCGGCGGCGTAGTAGATGGCCTTCTGATCCTCGGGCATGCCCTTGGCATACTCGGCCAGTGTAATCATCTTCTGTTCCTTGGCAGACCAGAACAGCAACAGGTCGGCGAGCTCATCGGCCTTCATGCCATAGCTCGAGTAGATGCCGTACTTAAGGCCGCGGCCAAAGTTCTCAAAGAACTTCTCGTAGGCCTCGCGGTCGTTGTCACGCATATCCTCAAGGTCAGCGGTGATCTTCTTTTCCACACGCTTGGCGATGGCCTTGAGCTGACGGTTCTGCTGCAGCGTCTCTCGCGAGATGTTGAGCGACACGTCGGCGGAATCCACGACGCCGCGGACAAAGTTGTAGTAGTCGGGCAGCAGGTCGTCGCACTTCTCCATGATCAGGACATTGGAGCTGTAGAGCGCCAGACCCTTCTCGTAATCCTTGCTGTACAGATCGAACGGCGCGCGGCCCGGCACAAACAGCAGGGCGTCATACTCGAGCGTGCCCTCGGCATGGAAGCTGATGGTGCGCGCAGGATCGTCAAAGTCGTGGAACGTGGACTTGTAGAACTCGTCGTAGTCCTTCTGCTCGACATCGGAGCTGCGCTTTTTCCAGATCGGCGTCATGGAGTTGACGGTCTCGAGCTCCTGGTAGTCCTCGTACTCGGGCGTGTAGTCATCGCCAGCATCCTCGGGCTTGGGCTTCTGGCGGCTCTTGGACACCATCATCTGGATCGGGTAACGCACATAGTTACTGTACTGCTGAATTAGGCTCTTGAGGCCCCACTCGGTCAGGAAGCGATCGTAGGTCTCGGCCTCGCCGTCGGCATCGAGCTTCTCGTTCTCGCGCAGCGTCAGGATGACATCGGTACCGTGCTCGGCACGCTCGCCGTCCTCGATGGTGTAGCCCTCAAGACCGTCGGATTCCCACACATGGGCGACATCCGCGCCATAGGCGCGGCTGACGACCTTCACATGGCTGGCGACCATAAAAGCCGAGTAGAAGCCCACGCCAAACTGGCCGATGATGTCGACTTCCGAACCCTGCTGCTCGGCGTTCTCGGTCTTAAACTCCTCGGAGCCGGAATGGGCGATGGTGCCCAGGTTGCGCTCGAGCTCCTCGGCGGTCATGCCAATGCCGTTATCCGAGATGGTAATGGTGCGGGCGTCTTTATCAAAGGAGACGCGAATGGCCAGGTCGCCCTGGTCGATCTTGACACTCGGGTCCTGCAGGCTCTTAAAGTTGAGCTTGTCGACGGCGTCGCTCGCGTTAGAGATAAGCTCGCGCAGGAAGATTTCCTTATTGGTGTAGATGGAGTTGATCATGAGGTCGAGCAGTTTTTTGCTCTCGGTCTTAAATTGACGCATGTGCAGTCCTTTCGCGCTACCCCCGTCCGCAAAAAACGGCCCGGTCGCCCGAGCCGCATCGCAGACCTGCTATGTTCAGACTTAGATTTTATAACCCATTAGCGCGCATATATACATACGGAATCGAAAAACTGTATGTCTAAGCGCTCCGATGCGCCAATTGCCAAGGAGTGTCCCCAACTGCCGGCAGAAAAGGAACGTCCCTATCTGCCATCTACGCGCTTGGCCATCCAGGCATGAGGCTGGCCCTCGTCTTCGTAGTCCACCGGGGCAATCTGCGTGTAGCCCGCCTTGGCATAGAGCGGCAGCACGTATTCCTGAGCATGCAGCTTAATGAGCTTGGCGCCGGCATCACGCGCGCACGTATCACTGGCCTCGACAATCTTGCTCGCCAAACCGCGACGGCGCATGCTCGGCAGCACGGCGACGCGCCCCATAATGTAGGTCTCCCCCGCCGCAACGCCTTCGTCCATGTCGCATGCCGGCAACACCGGGGCCTCTGCGTCAGCCACGCGCTCAAGCTCCTCGGGAAACACGCGCGAGCAACCGGCAAGCTCGCCGTCTACATAGAGCGTCACATGAATGCAGTTCTGATCCTCGTCGATAGCGTCGAACTCATTCTCGTAGCCCTGCTCGTCCATAAAAACGACGCGGCGCACCAACGCCGCGTCATCAAAGCATCCCGTCTTAAGTTGGATATCCATGGCTGCCCTTTCATTCAATGCGAACGTTAGGGACAGATATTAGCGAAAATGAGCTCCGCGCACGCTAAACTTCGCGCGAGCCTTCGCCAGGCAGTCGTAATGACCCACGTTATGGGCATCGCTCGCGATGAAGCTGTACAGGTTCTGATCGAACAGGCGCTGTGCCGGCTTTTTTTCGCGACCAAAGCGACCGCCGGCAATAAAGTCCGCCGAAGCCTGCAGCTTGCAGCCCATATCGACCAGGCGCTCCGCCACGCTTACATCCTTTTGAACCGCACGATAGCGCTCAGGATGAGCGATGATCACCTGGTAGCCACGACACTGCAAATCGTAAATCGTGTTCTCGTACTCTCTAAACGCATACGCATCGGCATGCGTCGAAAGCTCGAGCAGAAACTCGTTGGTCCCATCGAAATGCAAGTGCTCCGCGGCATCGATACCAAGCTCAACGAGCTTTCGATGGTTGACCTCGAAGCCCATCTGGAGCGGAAAACCGTCAGCGTTATCACGCAGCAGCTCAAAGGCATCCCACATCTTGTCGTAATCAAAATAGGGATCACGGCAGTGAGGAGTGCAAACGATTCTGGTTACACCGGCCCGCTTGGCAGCCTCGAGCATCGCCAAGCTCTCATCGAGATCGGCGGCGCCGTCGTCTACACCCGGCAAGATATGGCAATGAATGTCACGCATAGGTCAGCCTTAATCAACTAAACGTTTGCTCGGTTGGTGAAGATGCCCTTTTTGGAAGTCCCCTGATCGTCGGAGCCCTTCTTAACCTTCTTACCGTCCTTGGTGTAGTAGGAGTAGTAGTACTCGCTGGTCTCGGTCTCGCAGTAGTTCATGACGGTACCGATGAGCTTGACCTTCTCGGACTTCTTAAGCTGGCCGATAGCGTTGAGCGCCTCCTCGCGCTTGGTGAAGTCCTCGCGCACCACGAACAGCGTACCGTCGGTCAGGCTGGCAATCTCGGCAGCATCGATGAAGGTGCCGACCGGGGGAGCATCAAAGATGACGTACTGGAACTTGGCAGACAGTGCCTTTACCAGCTTGGCAAAGCGGTGAGAGACGATGATGTCGGCAGGATTGGGAATATGCGGCTCGGCATCGAGGAAGTAGAAGTTCTTCTGACCCGTCTCGACAATCGCCTGGTCAATGGAGATCTGCTCGGAAAGAACCGCATAGAGTCCGCCGCGCGAACGAACGCCGAGCATATCGGAAAGGGACCTGCGGCGCATATCGGCCTCAACCAGGAGCACGGACTTGCCACTCGTGGCAATTGCCTGAGCAAGGTTAATGGAAACCGTAGACTTGCCCTCGTTGGGAATCGAGGAGGTAACGGTGATGGTGCGAATGGGGTCGTCCACGCTCGCAAAGCGGATGTTGGCCAGAAGGGTCTTGGCGGCATTCTGTACAACGAGCTTATCGGTGTTCTTTGCCTTAGCCATGCCTATTTACCACCTTTCATAGCCGGAATTCGGCCAACAACGGGAATGCCCAGGAGCTCTTCTGCCTCTTCGGCACCGCGGATGCGGGTGTTGAGCATGTCTGCCAAAACGACATAGGCAACTGCGATAAAGATGCCCGCGAGGAACGCGACAGCAACGTACAGCATACGCTTGGGGCCGCTGGGGGCTTCGGGGGTCTTAGCCTCGTCGATAACGTTGATGCTCTGGGCAGCGCCGACGTTCTGAGCGACCGTACTCACCGAGCTAGCTATGGCCTTTGCGACCTTAGCCGTCTCCTTGGCATCGGTGCCGGTAACCGAAAGCGTAATGACACGCGTGGTGGTCTCGGAGGAAACAGACACCTTGTAGTCATCCAGATCGGTGAGGCCCAGTTCATTGGCTGCGCCGCTCTTAACGCTATCGCTATCCAGCAGCGTGGCGATATCGTTGGAAAGCATCTGACTCGCCGAGAGATCGTTGTAGCTCATCTGACCGCTATCGTCGGTCTTGGCGAGAATGTACATGCTCGTCGTCGCGGTATAGGTGTTGTCCATCGCAACGAAGGACACGATGCCCATGGCGATCGCGCAGACCACCGGAAGGGTGATGACCAGCTGAAGGTGCTTCTTCAGCAGCTGGAACAGTTCGAGAAGGGTCATGCAGCTTGCCTTTCATTTCCCCAGTTCGGATTGACAAAACTGTCCGTATGTTATCGCATCTTTTTACCGAGACCAAACTCTATACATAAGAAACAGGCTCTCCTGTAAAAATGTCGGAAGCAATCGTAAAATTGCACAACAACGCCGCACCCGAAAGTCAAATGCGGCGTCTACATCAATATCTATGTTGTATCGCTATGCGAATGGCTCGTCCTGCTGTATGGGAAACGTCACCGTAATGGTGGTTCCCACGCCCAACTCGCTCGACAGATCGAGCGTGGCGTGATGATACAGGGCCGCATGCTTGACAATGGCAAGCCCCAGACCGGTTCCGCCGCGTGCCTTGGACCTACTCTTGTCCACGCGATAGAACCGCTCAAATACCTTGCCCTGTTCTTCAGGCGCGATACCGATTCCCGTGTCGGCGACCGCAAGGAACGGATGGCCTTCGTCGTTGGTGCCGCACTGCAGCGTAACCGTACCGCCGGGTCGATTGTAGCGGATGGCGTTGCTTGCCAGATTATAGATGAGCTCGTCAATCAAGCGCGACACGCCCTCGATGACCACAGGCTTGGTCTCATGACTTATCGTCACATTCGCCTGACGGGCGACCTGTTCAAGACGCTGCTCGACCGCGTAGATGGCACGCGAGAGCTCAATAGGCTCCGTGGACCCAATGGGCACCGCCTCGCCCTCAGCTGCACGCTCGGCCTCGTCCAAGTTAGACAGCGTAAGGATATCGTTGACAAGCGCTGCCAAGCGGCCCGCCTCACGATAGATGCGACCGCCAAAGTTGCGCAGGTCGCCCTCGCCCTCGACCATGCCGTTTGCGATGAGCTCGGCATAGCCCGAAATCGCCGTAAGCGGCGTCTTGAGCTCATGGGTGATATTCGCCGTGAACTCGCGGCGCATACGGTCGTTGTCCGCTAGCACCGCCATTTGGCGCTTGAGTTCCTGGCGCTGCGACTCGATACGCTCAAGCATGGGGACCATCTCGGCATAGGCGTGCTCATAGCTACGGCGTGGGTGGTCCAAATCCACCTCTTGCAACGGCGCGATGATGGCACGGGACTCGCGGCGCGCCATAAAAAACGAGAGTACCGCACCCGCTGCTGCGATAAGCAGCATCGGCGCCACCATCGACAGCAAAATCGCCGCAACGCCAGGCTGGGCCTGCGCCAAGCGGACAACCTGGCCGTTATCAAGGGCGACGGCGCGATACAGCATAATCTCGTCGAGCGTAGAGCTTGCGCGCTCCGCGGAACCCAAACCACTCTCAAAGGCCTCGATGACCTCGGGGCGATCGCCATGGTTGGGCAGTGTGGAAGGCGACGCCTCGTTGTCGTAGGCAACCGATCCATCCTTGTTAATCAGCGTGATGCGCAAGTCCTCGCGATCGAGACTACGCAAGAACGGGATGGGCTCTTGCTGTTCGTCGAGAGCGGCAGCAATGAGCTCGGTTTCCTGCGCCAGATTGGCACTCGTGGCATCCGCCAAGGTGTTTTGCACAAAGAACGCACCCAGCACCGTAAACGCCACGATAACCGCCATGGCGCAGACAAAGATCGTCACAAAAACGCGGTGCGACAGCGTATGTTTTCCCTGGGGGGCGAAGGCCACGGGTTACTCCTCCGATGCGGTGGCCGCGGTGTCGTCGCCTTTGGCACCATCGCCGGCAGAAGGCTCGGCCAAGCGGTAGCCCACGCCGCGCACGGTCTCGATGGCGCTGGCATGCTCGCCCAGTTTTTGGCGAAGCGTCTGCACGTGCACGTCAACGGTGCGCGAACCGCCGTCGAAGTCCCAGCCCCACACGCTCTGCAGCAACGACTCGCGGGTAAAAACCACGCCGGGCTTGCGCATGAGGTACTCGAGCAGGTCGAACTCGCGCAGGGTGAGCTTAAGCGACTCGCCGGCAACAGTCACCTCACGATGGCTGGGCGAGAGCACGATGTCGCCCACGCTGAGCACATCGCTCGCCTGCTTGACCATGCCGCCGCGACGCAGCAGTGCGCGGCAGCGGCTCGCAAGCTCCATGAGCGAAAACGGCTTAGTCAGGTAATCGTCGGCACCGCCATCGAGCGCCATCACCTTGTCGAGCTCGGTATCCTTGGCGGTAAGCATCATGATGGGCACCGTCGCCGTCAGGCGATCGGCACGCAGTCGACGCATAATCGCCAAGCCATCGGTATCGGGCAGCATGATGTCGAGCAGGACGGCATCGGGTACCCGTCGCGCCACGGCAGCCTTAAACTCACCGTCGCACGAAAAGCCTTCGGCCTCAATCCCCTGCTTGCGCAGCGCATAGACCGTCAAATCCCTGATGTTGTCATCGTCCTCGACGTAATAGATCATGTTGAACCCCTTTGCGGCCGGCATGACCGCATCTTAACCCTAAAGGTACCTTTACTAGATGGTATCAGCCAAAACGCCCCGTCAAATAATCCGCCGTGCGCGGATCGGTCGGATTCTTGAAGAGTTGCGCGGTGGGCGCGTGCTCCACCAGCTCACCCAGCAAAAAGAATGCGACCGAATCGGAGATACGCGCCGCCTGCTGCATATTGTGCGTAACGACCACGAGCGTGCAGGTCTCTTTGAGCTCACAGGCCAGCTGCTCCACCACCAGCGTCGACACAGGGTCGAGTGCCGAGGTCGGCTCGTCCATCAGCAGAATGTCGGGCTGCACGGCCAGCGCGCGGGCGATGCACAGACGCTGCTGCTGGCCGCCCGAAAGACCCAGACCCGACTCTTTGAGCTTGTCCTTGACCTCATCCCATAGCGCAGCGCGACGAAGGGAGTCCTCGACCAGCTCGTCGAGCACGACGCGGTCGCGCACACCCATACCGCGCGGCCCATAGGCGACGTTGTCGTAGATGCTCATGGGAAACGGGTTGGGGCGCTGGAACACCATGCCCACGCGCTGGCGCAAACGGCAGATGTCGTAATCGCCCAGGATATCTTGACCATCGAGCGCAATCTTGCCCTCGATACGGCAATCCTTGATGCCGTCGTTCATGCGGTTAAAGCAGCGCAGCAACGTGGACTTTCCGCAGCCCGAAGGCCCGATAAATGAGGTGATCTGCTTGTCGCGGATCTTGATATTCACGTCCTTGAGCGCATGATGGTCGCCATAGAACAGGTCGAGGCCCTCGACGTCGATGCGCGTCGGCGAGGCGGCAAGATCCTCTGCCGTGGGGCGAGTCGCATCCCCAACCTCGCGCTCGTGCGCGGCCTCGGCCTGCGCTTCCATGAGTTCTTCAAGCTCCGTGGGCTCCACAGCCGCAGCAGCCGTCATACCGCATACCTCCACATCGATATCAATTCAGCAGTATCGATAGTAGAAATCGCGGCTCATATGCACGTGAGCGCATTGTCAAGTGTTTGTAAGGGCACGCTGGCTATGCGGCGGGCAGCTCGATGGTGAATATCGTGTGTTCGGGCGTCGATTCACATGCAACGGTACCGCCGTGTGCCGCGATGATCTCCTTGGCAATAGCAAGGCCCAGACCGGCACCACCGCGATTGGTCGCACGCGCCGCATCCAGGCGATAGAACTTCTCAAAGATCACCTTGAGCTTAGCCGCAGGGATAGGATCGCCCTGATTGATAAAGCGAACGCGCACGCCGCCATCGTCTTGGCGCCCGGCCTCAATCGTGATAGTCGAGCCCTCATAGCTATAGGCGACGGCGTTTTTCATGATGTTGTTGAACACGCGAGCCATCTTGTCGCCATCCACGAGCACCGTCAGGTCCTCGTGGATATCAACTTGGGCTTCCTTATGCTGCTCGTTGAGGATGGGATAGAACTCGTCAGCCACCTGAGCCAGCAGCAACCCCAGATCAACATAGCCGCGCGTGAGCACGATATCGTGGAAGTCAAAGCGTGTGATATCGAAGAACTCTTCGATGAGTGCATCGAGCCGGTGCGCCTTGTCGAGAGCCACGCCCGTAAAGTGCGCACGTTGCTCAACCGGCAGCTCAGGAGCCTCTTGCAGCAGCGAAAGATAGCCCACCACACTGGCAAGCGGGGTGCGTAGGTCATGTGCCAAGTACGTGACCAGATCGTCCTTGCGATGCGACTCGTCACGCAAGGCCTGTTGCACCTTGCGCTCACGGTCACGCACGCGGTTAAGGGCGCCCTCGACCTCCAAGAAGTCGCCGTCGATGTTGTCCCAGGTGTCGGGGTGATCGATCAGGCGATCTTGAATACGAGCGGCCAGCACACAATCGGCATGCTGCTCGCCCTGCTCGTAGCCCTGGTAGTACAGGGCGCGGCCACACAAGAACAGCACGCACGCGGCAAGCGCCAGCACAAAGCCAAGCATGTTGAATACAAAGCCGGCATCGAACAGCACCGGCCCTTCGATGCCGCCGAGCGCCATGGCGCCAATCGCCAACGTCATGGCCCACGCGGCGCCGCCAATCACCATGCAGCGGCGCACGATCTCAAATCGATCGATCAGCAAAAAGCCGGCAAGCAGCACCGTCAAGATTCCGGCGATGTTGTCGATGCCAATCAGCAGCAGGCTCAGCAAAAAGAGCAGCACCGTTGCAAGCGCGCGGTTGTCGACGACCGACCTCACGTATTCAAAGAGCCGATCGGGTACCTCGAATGCCTGCCTATCGTCTTTTGTCATATCCACTTCCCCACCATCAAAGGCGCTATTCGATGATGTAGCCGACGCCCCAGACGTTTTTGATAAAGCGTGGCTTTTGTGCGTCGTCGCCGATTTTTTCGCGCAAGTGGCGAATGTGCACCATCACCGTATTGTTGGAGCCGGGCATAAAATCCTCGCTCCACACCGCGCGGAACAGGTCCTCCACGGCCACCACGCTGCCGCGATGCTCGACCAGATACAGCAAGATTGAATACTCGGTGGGTGTGAGGCGTACCGGTGCACCGTCCACCGTCACGGAACGAGCGTCGCGGTTGATCTCCAAGCCGTCGAGCTGAATGGTCGGCGACTCGGCCGCCTGTGCACGGCTACCGTAGCTGGTGTAGCGGCGAAGCTGAGCGTGCACGCGCGCGATGAGCTCCAGCGGACGGAACGGCTTAACCACGTAATCGTCCGCGCCAAGCGAAAGGCCCCCGATCTTGTCTTGCTGGGCATCGCGCGCCGTCAGCATGATCACGGGATAGGTATGGCTGGAACGGATCGTACGCAGCAGCTCAAACCCATCGATATCGGGCAGCATGACATCTAGCAGCGCCAAATCGAACTCCTGCTCCAAAATCGCCTTGGCAGCATCGGCCCCGCTATAGGCAATCTGGACATCAAAGCCCTCTTTTGTAAGGTAGATGCCAACCAAGTCGGCGATGGCCTTCTCGTCATCAACTACCAAAATGCGCTCGTTCATGCGTGCTCCTCTCGCGCTCCATTATGCCTGAGGCGACGCACGCCACACACAACAAGCGTGGGTGATTAAGTCGGTCTTAAGCACCCTTGTGCCCGTTCGAACGCGGATGTGGGCCACGCACGCACGCGATGATCGCCGACGCCGGCAAACGATATACTCTAGTTTCAGAAGAGACCATCCCGTCGAAAGCGAAATCTGTGAAGTCCCTCACCTCTTTTGCAAAGCGCTCAGCCCAGCTTGCCGCCGGCTTTGTCTGCGCTATCGCCCTTGCCGCTGGCGCGCCCACCGTCGCCGGCGCCCAAGTGCTCACGACCGACAATGTTTGCGGCAAAACCGCCGATGCGCGCGGCATCACGGCCGAAAACCTGCCCGATATCGATGCGACCAATGCCCTCGTCATGGGCAAAGACGGTACCGTCTACTATGGGCGCGGCGCCGATGAGCAGGTCAAAATCGCCTCGATCACCAAGGTCATGACCGCAATCCTAACCGTCGAGAATTGCAAGATGGACGAGAAGGTCACGGTGAGCAACGCCGCAGCCACCGTGGGTAATTCGACCGCCGGCTTGCTCGAAGGCGACGAGCTTACCGTGGAGCAGGCACTGCGCGGCCTGATGATTCCCTCGGGCAACGACGCCGCCATCGTGCTCGCCGAATATGTGGGCAAGAAAATCGACCCTAAGACCAAAGACGCCGAGGCCACATTTGTGAAGGCCATGAACGAGCGCGCTAAGAAGCTCGGCTGCACCGGTACGCTTTTTGAAAACCCGCATGGTCTGGACTTTGATGAGTGGGCTGGCAATATGCACTCAACCGCACACGACGTAGCGCTGATGATGCAGGAGGCCATGAAAAACGACACGATCCGCGAGGTCGTAGCGAGCGAGGATTCCTGGATCGAAGTCACGGGCGCCGACGGCACCGACCATTCGCATTCCATGGACACGCATAACTATTTGCTGGGCCAAGATGGCAACATCGGCGGCAAGACCGGCACCACCGACGACGCGGGCTATTGCTTTACGAGCGCCTACAACCGCGACGGCGACGAGATCTACACCGTTATTTTGAACTCCACCACCACCGATCAGCGCTTTACCGATACCGCCACCCTTGCCAACTGGTACTACGACCACAAGGTGACGGTCGCAATCGCCAACACGCAAGAAAAGACCGCCAACGGCAACCCGCTTATGGCGCGCATTAGTCAAACCGACTGGACGGATAAGACAATCGACGCCACGCTCGCCGATCCCACGGCGCAAGCGACCGTGTTTTCTCTTGCCGGCGAGGTGACCGAAAAGGTTAGCTACGACGATCTTTCGGGCACGGTGCATGTGGGCGACAAGGTGGGCAGCGTTACACTCAAGCAGGACGGCACCAAGATCGCCGTCATGGACCTGGTTGCCGACGAGGAAGGCGCAGGGCCGAATCCCATTGAATGGCTGCTCGTGAAGCTCGATCGCTTGGGCCGCCGCATCGACAACCGCCCACTTGCGGCAGAGAGCGAGACCGTAGCCAAGGCTCCTGAGATGTAGGGCGCAAGAATAATAAGTCCACTGAAAGGAGGCATCCGAAAGGATGCCTCCTTTTTGAGGGTTCGAATCCCCAGCCGCCATTCTTGATAATAAAAAAGGACCCCAAATGGGACCCTTCTTCAAATTCGTACTGGCGGAGAGCTGGGGATGTCCGGGCACGCTGCGCATGCCCTCCGGCTTCAAAGCCTGGCAGCTTTTCTCCCACGGGCTACAAACGCTTTCGCGTTTGCTTAACGCCCGTGCCCTCTCGGGTTCGAATCCCCAGCTAACGTGGTTCAACTAAAAAAGGGCCCCTTTCGGAACCCTTCTTTAAAGTCTTACTGGCGGAGAGCTGGGGATTCGAACCCCAGATGCCCTTTTGGGGCATACTCGCTTAGCAGGCGAGCACCTTCGGCCTCTCGGTCAGCTCTCCGTAACAGCCGTTCTATAGTAACCAAACAGCCAAGGATGGGCAAGGGGGAATTTTGGAGCGATTCCGATTTGCCAGTAGACGTCTCAGCCAATCATCTCAATTTGTAACAGTTACAGGCCGAATCTTCGTCCAGATGTTACAGATTTAGACAAACAGTCAGCGCCATCCGCGAATGTCTCAATCTGAAACACCTGCATGCCGTAATCCCCTCTAGATGTTACAGATTGAGACAAAGATGCGGGGGCAACCACAGCGGCGGCGTCGATGCCTCCAGTCTTTATTAGTCCGCTCGAATGGTCTCCAACAGATAATCGCGCATGTACGGAATTGCAAACGAAACACAGCCGTAGCCGGCAGGCTCAATCAGTCCCGTATCGATCAGACGTTTGCGATACGACCCGACTTTATTCGCCGGCAATCCCATCTTTTTGGCAATATCACCGTTCGTAATCTCGCCGCCTTCGCATTGCGCCATCGCCGCGAGATATTGAAACTGCCGCTCCGACACCCTGCGCAGCGCGGGGGCAATCACCATGGCATTGAAACTATCAAGAGCCGCCTGGACACCCTTGCGAGCCGCCTCTTCACTCACGCTCTCCGACCCGCTGCGCGCAGCAACCTGCCAAGCGTAATATCCGACCAACTGGACCATAAAGGGATAGCCTGCCGAAGCCTTTGTTAAAAGCTCAGCAACGCCTTCGTCGAGTTCCTTGCCCGCACGCCTCATCGTATCCTCAAACGATCCGCCGACTTCAAAATCTGAAAGCCGCGTGAGCTCGATATGCTTCGCCCTCTGAAGGAACGTCAACGTATCATCCACCACCACGCCATCCACCGAGGTTGGCAAACCAGCGAATGCAAAGGCGACATTCGCCCCTTGGCGAATCAAGAGCTGCATTTCATTACCCAGCTCGCGCATTTCCTCAGTTGAGGCGTCCTGAATCTCATCGAGTGTGATGAGCAAACCACCTCGCTTCGCGGCATCGTACATCGCCTCCCCCAGATGAGAGGCTGACTTCGACAGCTCTACGGAGCCAAGGCTGACTCCTAAAATCGATGGGGAAATCGACATTGATGCAAGACGAACATTTCGCTGCAGAGCCTCGAGAATTCTGTCGCAAAAACCGGCATTTGAGGCGACGTCGACAACCTCGAATCCTTTTTTGCGCGCAAGATCGCCCAATGCGTTGAGGAGCACCGTTTTACCCGTGCCTCGGACACCCGAGATGCGCATGAGTCGATCGGGGGCACCAGGGCCATTCTCAAGAGCTTCGGCAAAGTCATCCAAAACAGCGTCGCGTCCGATAAGCTCAGGTGGATTCATGCCCGCTGTTGGCTTAAAGGGATTAATAGCTTTTGACATTCGACCTCCTCTGCCAGTTTTAACAACTTTAACAAAGTTTAGCAACTTTAGCAGAGTTTAACAGTTTTAGCAGGCTCGGCGGCTTTATGCCTTACCGATTCTGTCGGGTCCTCCCGCCCGCGCCGATACAAATAGCGCGGTGCGGCCCCTCTATATCGCCCCTACCCCAGCGAGCGGTTGAGGGAGCCGAGCTCGTCGTTGCCCATAGTGCGCCACATTTGGTAGATGCAACCGCGTGCCAGGAAAAAGAAGCCGTTGTCGACCAGTTGAACAGCGGCATCTGCCAGCTGATTCGTCACGGCGGACACTGGCGGCAGCTCGAGTCCAGCCTTGTGGATGGTCTCAACCGCTTCTTCGAACGTCGGAGGCTCGCTGACGCCCATCTCGTTCATAAGGCCCTGCATTTCTTCCAGCGCGCTGCTGCCCGACTCCTCGCCGCGCGGCACTAGACGGTAACAAGCCAGCGCCAGGTCGAGCTGATCGCAATTCCAATAGGCAAACGCCAAGCGATAGAACAGGTAGCCAATTGCAGAACGATCGCTGGCAATACGTAGGCCGTGGCGCGCCACCTCGATAATCTCGTCAAAGCGCTCCAGACGCGCAAGCACGTTGATGAGTGCAAAGTGCGATTGCATGGACGAGCGCGCCAGATCGTAAAGATGGCGCACCTCGGGCAGTGCTCGTTCAAAGTCCTCTTGCTCGGCGTAAAAACTGCAGATCTCGTGCTGGGCAAAGTACAGTGCATCGGGCGCACGAAGGATCCGCACAGAGCGGTCTTCTTCCAACACCGGTAGCACCATGCGCACCAGCTGGTTATCGCAAAACTGCGTTTGAACCGGACCTGTCGCCAAAAGCTCGGCGACCGCGCACTTAGCCTCCAACTCCTCGACAAGACGGGAAAAGCCTTCAAAAGCACCTGTACGGTCGACTTTTGCCTGCTCGCGCAATTCAACAACACGGGCCACGTATGGGTCGTCGTCCTCTTCCATGACCTCCAACTCGTCAGCCGTATCGGCAAGCAGCAGATCGCGCAGCGTCGGCGGCAGCGTGCGATGGTCATCACGCGGACGAGCATGAACCTCCGCAGGCTCAATCGTCTCCGGAGCGGTTGACTCATACGCCTCAAGCACACGCTTGCACGGCATATCGTCCATGTCCATGCTCTCAAGATCCTTGGCGACAGACATGCAATCGGCCAGATAGGCCGCGCGCCCAAAGAAATACGTTGCGACAACGCGCTCGCCCTGCTCACTGTCGGGAGTAGCAATCTGCACATAGCAGCGCGTGATGCAGGTGCCTGCGGCAAAACACGCTGCCGCAAGCGTGAGTGCCACGCGCGCATCGTGCTCCGCGGCCCAGATCGCACGCGTATCCTCGTCCAGCTCGCGCCAGGCGTCATCTTGAGCGTCGTATTCACGTTGCGGCATGGCATCAACGACAGACTGCCCAAACCGAACGAGCATAATCCCCTCGGCAACGTTTGCCCGATAGGTATAGTCGAGCCGCGTGACCACGTTGAGCGCCTCAACGATTCGCGCAAAACGCGTGCGCACGTCCCACTCGCCGCCCGGCTGGCACGAAACCGTTCCCGGCTTGGCCCACGGGTTATCGCTCGAAGCCGTATCGAGCAGTCGGGGAACATCGTTGGTCGTCTTGGCGATATGCCACGCATCAAAGAGCGCGCAGCCCTCAAGGCTCGGCGAGGATGCCGCAGGGACCAATCCGGCCCCGATGCGCTCAAGGATGCCGGAGAGGCGGTTGAGACGGCACTCGATGGCAAGCAGCATGTCAATCTCGTCCTGGTCCAACAGGCTACGATCAAAATTGAGATAGAAAATCTTTGAGCGATCAATGCGAGCCAGGCTCATCTCGGACTTGGCAGCGATGGTGCGCAGGCGGGGCAAGTCAATTTCGCTCATAAGGGCGGCGGCATAGCGCTCGATACCGCTCGGATTCTCGGCATGGTCAACGCGGTAAAGCAGCGTCTCGATAGCATCGGGGAGCGGTGCCGTGTTAAAGCCCAAAAACACCTCGACCGGCTCGGACAACTTTACGAGCTTGATCTTGTCGACAACGTTTTGCATACCCTCGTCGAGTCCGCCGGCGTCCGCCGTGTTCACAATAGCGCTTTCGGAGTTGGCAAATATCACGTAACGCAAGAACATCGAGGCCATGAACTCGCCGTAAGGAAGGGCGCGGGTCGAATTCCATGTCTCGTGGTCGGACTGCTCGCGCATGGGGCCTTCGGGAGAGCCGGCAGTTCGCGCACACGCGCGCATTGCTCCGTTGGCCTCCCTCACCATAATCTCGCCAATACTGGAATCGGACTCGTGAAGGACCAGCTCCATGTCGGGGTCCTCGGGCAACGGTGCTTCCCGAACAGGGCGGTCAACCTTATAAACCTTGCCCGACACGCTCACGTAGCCCAAGAGCGATATGTGGCTTTTGCCGACGAATTCGACGACGTAGCACGACTCTTTAGGATCCTCGCCAAAGACTTTCCAGACAACACCATACGAGCGCCCCGCAGGCTGCTCGGGCATCGATGGAAAACGCTTTTTGGGATCGAAAAACCTGAGCTTGTATGTCGGACGCTCTGCCACGAAATATCACCCTGATCGGTCGTCTAGAGAAGGAGCGGTCGCGGATGGGCCGCGACACCTACTCGGAATCTTACACGAGTCGATAAGAAATAGTCCGCTTCACGCTCGCGCCTCGACCGAGGTTCGAATCCATGCATGGTTGTCAAAAAGAAAAGCCCCCGTTTCCGGAGGCTTCAAGTTCAAATGGTGCGGCGTATAGGATTCCGCGCATCCGCTTCGCGGATCCGCACCGGCTTCGCCCGCCTGCCGGCGTGCTCGCCCGCTCGCTACGGACGCTCCGCGTCCGCTTCACGCTCGCGCCTCGACCGAGGTTCGAATCCATGCATGGTTGCCATAAAAGAAAAGCCCCCGTTTCCGGAGGCTTCAAGCTCAAGTGGTGCGGCGTATAGGATTCGAACCTATGACGTTCTGATTCGTAGTCAGACCCTCTATCCAGCTGAGGTAACGCCGCAGCGCAAGACATATAAAACCACTTTAGTTAGTTGGAGTCAAGCACAATCTCAAACTTTTTTCGAGAATATGCTCCTCACGCAGCTCCGCATGCGCCAACATCCCCAATGCGATCAATCGGTTTTTCAACCACATCGAACCCGGCACCGAGTTCCCTCAAAAGCGAACGCACCCGCTGGGCGCAGTCATAATCGGCAAACGAGATGCTCAGCATGCGCGCTACCTGGTTAGAAGTCCCAACTCCATAGAACTGCTCAAGCGCCACAAGCCCCTCGTGCGTCACAAAGGTCTCAACTACATGCAGCGACTCCTCAAAGCACCATTGGGTTAACGGACCCTCGCTCGTCTGCCGCACCACCAAACCACCCATACCCGATGGCTCACACGTAACTAGTAGGTGCTCCCCACCTTCATCGCTCTCAAACAAAACTACCCGTTCATCAAACAGCTCCATCGCATCCCCTTCCTCTCGCTTCAATTTAACAAAAGCATAGCAGGTAGATGGCTGTATACAGAACGTTTGTTCGTGTGTTTTCTATTGAGCTGTCCGCACGATATGGTAAGGCTTTGCGCACAAAAAGGGCGCCCCAAAAAGGAGCGCCCTCGCAAATCGCTTATGCAGGCAACCTACGCGACCGGCTCGATCTTCTCGAGGCCGCCCATGTAAGGACGAAGAACCTCAGGGATCGTGATGGTGCCGTCGGCGTTCTGGTAGTTCTCCAGGATGGCGGCCATGGTGCGGCCAGCCGGCAGGCCGGAACCGTTGAGGGTGTGCAGGTAGCGCGAGCCCTTGAAGTTCTCGGGGTCGCGATACTTGATGTTGGCGCGACGGGCCTGGAAGTCGCCGC
Organism: uncultured Collinsella sp.; assembly: GCA_900552755.1. Taxonomy (GTDB): domain Bacteria; phylum Actinomycetota; class Coriobacteriia; order Coriobacteriales; family Coriobacteriaceae; genus Collinsella. Next base: position 30,590 of record USAY01000001.1, on the reverse strand, counting down.
AGTTGGAGCAGGAGCTGATCTCCTTGTAGGCGTTGTAGCTCGGCAGCCAGACCTCGATGTCGTAGGTCTGACGGGCAGAGAAGCCCAGGTCGCCGGTGCACAGGCTAATCACGCGATACGGAAGGCCCAGCTGCTGAAGCAGGAACTCGGCCTCGGCGGTCATGCTCTCAAGCTCCTCGTCGGACTCCTCCGGCTTGGCAAACTTGACCATCTCGACCTTGTCAAACTCGTGCTGGCGGATGATGCCGCGGGTGTCGCGACCAGCGGAGCCGGCCTCCTCGCGGAAGCAGGGGGTGAAGGCGGTGTAGCGGCGCGGCAGGGTGTCGGCGTCGAGAACCTCACCGGCGTGCAGGTTGGTAAGCACGACCTCGGCGGTGGGAATCAGGAAGTTATCGCCCGAGACGTGATAGGCGTCGTCCTCGAACTTGGGCAGCTGACCCGTGCCAAACATGGTCTGACGCTTGACGACGATGGGCGGCCACCACTCCTTGAAGCCACGGCTCGTGTGCGTGTCCAGGAAGAAGTTGATAAGGGCGCGCTCCAAGCGGGCGCCGGCGCCACCGAGAACAGTGAAGCGGCTGCCGGAGAGCTTGTTGCCACGCTCGAAGTCGAGGATGTCCAAATCGGTACCCAGATCCCAGTGCGGCTTAAAGTCGAAGTCGAACTCGCGCGGGGTGCCCCAGCGGCGACGCTCGATGTTCTCGTCCTCGTCCTTACCGTACGGGGTAGCCTCGCACGGAATGTTGGGCAGGTGAGACATGAAGTCGTACTGCTCCTGCTCAAGAGCGGTACGGCGCTCGGCCAGACCGTCGATCTTCTCGTTGACGGCGCGCACGGCCTCCTTGGCGGCCTCGGCCTCGTCCTTCTTGCCCTCCTTCATCAGGGCGCCAATCTTCTTGGACTCGGCGTTACGCGTGGCCTGGAGCTCCTCGACCTCGGTGATGACGGCACGGCGCTCGTCGTCGAGTTCAAAGAACTTCTCGCGATCCCAAGACGTCTGGCGATTTGCCATGGCGGTATCGATGGCATCGGGGTTCTCGCGAACAAACTTGATATCAAGCATTAGATCCTCCGGCGATATACATTCCATTTAGGTTGCAACCTTGTACATGTATGGGCAAGTATATACTTATGAGCGTTTACGACCCAACTCAACTACGCAAGAAGGCACCCAATGGACGCAGTTTTTTCCTTTTTGTTTGGCACCCGCACCGGTTTTGCCATCCTTTTCGCCGGCGGCATCCTGCTGTTTGCGATTCTTGCCTTTGTAATGGAGAAGCGCACCCATAAGATGTACGTCGACCGTGGACCCAAGTCCGAGGACGAGGAAGACAGCTTCTGGGACTAACCTGCCAAAAAGGGACAGGTTTATTTTGGTCGGTTTTATCTGGGCAAACGCCGGCGCCCCGCAACCGGAATCGAGCCGGTTGCGGGGCGCTTTTTGCTAAAGGGACAAAACCGCAGGAAAACCAGCCAAAATAAACCTGTCCCTAAATGGAAGGTTTTACTGAAGGGTGGCGTCGATGGCCTTGACCAGGGCGCTGCGCATGCCGGCATCCTCGAGCGCGATGACGCCCTTGATGGTGGCGCCGCCGGGCGAGCATACGGCATCCTTCATCGCCGCAGGATGCTGGCCAGTTGCAAGCTGCAGCTTTGCCGTACCCAGCACCATCTGGCTCACAATGCGATAGGCATCGGCACGCGGGATACCGTGCTTGACCGCCGCATCGCCCAGGGCCTCGATTGCCATAGCGACAAATGCCGGAGCGCAACCACCCACCGTGCCGCCCACAAACAGCAGGCTCGTATCGAGCTCGACCACCGCACCGAGCTTGCCAAGCAGATCAAGCACCACTGCGCTCTGCTCATCACTAAGCGTGGAAGCCTTCTCGCAAGCGATGACGCCCTCGTCCACCGAAACCGGTGTGTTGGGCACCGTCGAGATATGCGCAACGCCCGGCAGGACCTGCTCCCACTTGGCACTGTCCCAGGTCCAGGCAACCGACAGAACGACCTTTTTGGCAAGAGCATCCTTGAGCGGGGCGAATACCTTCTCGATCATGTACGGTTTGACCGCAGCGACCACGATATCGGATGCGGCGACGACCTCGGCGGCATCGTGGCAGGCGACCATGCCGCGCGCCTCGCAGCGCTCAACCAGTGCGTCGTAGCGACCCGCACAGGCGCACATGTCGCTCGCAGCTACACCGGCAGCGATCCAGCCATCGGCCATAGCGCTCGCCATATTGCCAAAACCGACAAATCCAATCTTCATATCGCATAGTCCTTTCAGACACATTCCTCAAAACGAAAGGTATTGTCCCACGCCATTGTTTCGTATTGCCGACCTATTTGTGATACGGCTCGCCACGGCTGATCTTGCAGGCACGGTAAATCTGCTCTAGCAGCACCACACGCGCCAGGTTATGCGGCAAGGTAATGTGTCCAAAGCTGAGCATCTCGTCGGCGCGGGCGCGCACCTCATCACTCACGCCGTCCGAACCGCCGATTACAAAGGCAATGTCGCTGCTGCCTCGCAGCATAAGATCGTCGAGCCGCGCCGAGAGCTCCTCACTCGAACGCTCCTTGCCCTCGATAGCCAGCAGGATCACATGCGCCCGAGACGGCAATGCAGCAAGAATTGCCGCCCCCTCCTTGTCGCGCGCGGCATCCACGCCGCCCGCCTTAGCCGGGTCGATATCGGCCACCTCGCGGATATCAACCTTGGCATAGGCACCTAGGCGCTTGGTGTACTCAGCGCACGCGTCCTTCCAAAAGCGCTCCTTGAGCTTACCGACGCAAACGACGGTGTATTTCACGCGCGTCTACTCCTTCGAATCGTTTTGAACTTTGCTGGCGGTCAGCATCTGCTCGAACATCGAGGCCGACTGCGAAAAGTCGCTCGGCAGCACGACCGTCGAGGTTTTACCCGTGCGAGCGAACTCCGTCATCATCTCGGACCACTGCGTAAACATGAACAGTTGGTTGGCCTCGTCATTGCCGACACCCGTCTCTTGGATGATCTCGAGCGAATCTTTGATACCCAGCGCGATGGCCTTGCGCTGGTTGGCGATGCCCTCGCCCGCCTTTTCCATTGCCTCGGCCTCGGCGGTCGCCTCGGTGACGCGCTTGATGCGGTCGGCCTCAGCGAGCTCCTGTGCCGCAGCGCGCTTGCGCTGGGCAGCGTTGATGTCGTTCATGGAGTTCTCGACCTCGGTCGGCAGCGCGATTTTGGTGATGAGTGTCGACACGAGGGTGAAGCCGTAGGCAGCCATCTGCTCGGACACGGTGGCATTAACGTCCTTGGCGATGTCATCCTTCTTGGCAAAGACCTCATCGAGTGTGTAGACGGGAATCGAAGAGCGCAGAGCGTCGGTGATGAAGTCACGCATCTGGTCGACGGGCTCCTGCAGCATATAGTAGCTCTTGTAGATGCCCGAATCTGCCGGGCCGGCGCCCATGTCATAGCTCACGTGGTACTGAGCAGAGACCTCAAGGCCGATGGTCACGTTGTCCTGGGTCTTAACGTCGATGCCAAAACCGTTTTTCATGGTGCGCAGACTCACCGTGGCGGCCTTGCGGTCGATCACGGGCACCTTCATGTGGAAGCCCGCGTTGACGATGCGGTTAAACTTGCCCAGACGCTCAATGATCACGGCATGCTGTTGTTCAACGACATAGCAGGCGTTAGGAAGCAGCAGCAACAGGATGATGATGGGAATCAAAAGGCTGGTAAGGGCGGCGATGATACCGGACAACAGCATGGTCTCTCCTCTGATAGGCACACGTTGGCACTAGGATACCCGCACGAAGCAGCAACATGACATCAACAAGAGGCCCATAACAAAAAAGCTCCCATTGCTGGGAGCTCTTTCATTTAATGGTGCGGGCGAAAGGACGTCCGCGTATCCGCTTCGCGGATCCGCACCGGCTTCGGCCGCCTGCCGGCGTCCTCGCCAGCTCGCTAAAAACGCTCCGCGTTTTCTTTACGCTCGCTCCTTCACAGGTTCAAGTCCCTGTGATGGGCCCATAACAAAAAAGCTCCCATTGCTGGGAGCTCTTTAATTTAATGGTGCGGGCGAAAGGACTTGAACCTTCATGGGGTTGCCCCCATACGGACCTGAACCGTACGCGTCTGCCAATTCCGCCACGCCCGCGTGCAGGAATTAGAATAACGGAGCGCCACCACGAACGCAAGAACTATTTTTGAAAAAGTTTGCAGGCATTCTCCCAAGCGGCTTGCGCGATTGCCTCAGCATCCTCGCCGGTACGATCGACACGGTCGTTGACCAGCGTGTTTGCCGTAATGGAGATCATTGCGGGCTCGCATTCAAGACCGCGGATGGGCTCCGGAGCCATATACGGGCAATCCGTCTCGAACAAAATTCGATCGAGTGGGGTTGCCGCAAATGCCTCGCGCACATCGTCGTTGCGCTTAAAGGTGGCCGCACCGCCATAGGCGATATAGCAGCCCAAATCCACAAAGCGCTCCATCGTGGCGCGGTCCTCGCCAAAACAGTGCAGCACACAACCAGCCTGGGGCACACCCACCTCGCGCAGTACGTTGTACGCATCAACGTGCGAGGTGCGCTCCCCATCCGAGTCCTCGTGACGCAGGTGCAGCTCCACCGGCACATTGCGGCGCACGGCAAGCTCGAGCTGGCGCGCCATGCAATCAATCTGCACGTTATGGGGTGCCGGCGCGATATCGTCGTCATAGTCCATGTGATAGTCCAGGCCGATTTCGCCAATACCGGCGCATAAGGGGTCATCAAGTGCGGCAACGACCTGTGCATGAACGTCGTCGGTATAGTCCGGCGCGCCATACGGATGCACGCCGGCAAGATACTTGATCTGCGGGATATCCTGCATCGGAAGAATCTCGCGCACCAGCCAGTCGCTATAGTCCGCCACGCTGCGCTTGTCGGCAATGGGGTCGAACATCGTCACCAACAGGTCGACGCCCGCGGCTTTGGCACGCAGGAGCGTCTCGGGCACATCCTTGCCCCAAAACGAAAGCAGATGTGCATGCGTGTCGGCAAGCGGCGCCAAAGGCACGGGACAAGCAACCGTCTTCTTTTTCTTGGTAAACGTCACGCGTTCGGCATTAGGCATCATGGATTAGCTCCCGGGCCAGACGGACAAAGTCGGCAACATCGAGCGTCTCGGCGCGCGTGGTGGGTGCGATACCGCAAACCTCAAAAGCGGCATCGAGCACGTCCTTGGCAAAACCGTTGGCGCTCATGGAATTGCGGATGGTCTTGCGACGCTGAGCAAATGCAGCATCAATCACGCGGGCCACAAATTCGCGATCGAGTCCTTCGGGTACCACGCCGTCAACACGGTCGATACGCACGACGGCCGAGTCCACGTGCGGCGCCGGCATAAAGCAACGCGGCGGCACCTCAAAGCGACCCGTCACCTGCGCATACAGGCCGAGCTTTGCCGTATAGCCGCCATAGGTCTTGTTGCCCGGCACTGCGGCAATGCGATCGGCAACCTCCTTTTGCACCATGACGACGGCGCGCTTGAGCGCGGGCATCGTCTGGAAGAACTGCAGGATGATTGTCGCCGCCACGTTATAGGGCAAGTTCGCGACAAATACCGTGGGCTCGCCGCCGGCGGCCTGCTCAATCTGCTCCGGGCCCACCTTAAGCGCGTCGCCCATGATAAAGCGGAAGTTGGCGTAGTCGGCGGCGTGAGCATCGAGCACCGGCTCGAGCTCGGGATCTGCCTCAATCGACGTAACGCACGCCGCCTCCTGCAGCAGGGCCAACGTCAGCGTGCCGCAACCCGGGCCGACCTCGAGCACGCGCTCATCGCCCGCAAGCTCAGCGAGCTCACAGATACGTTCGATCACATGGTTGTCGATCAGGAAGTTCTGGCCCAGGCGATGCTTGGTCGCAAGGCCAAACTCCTCTAGCAGCTCCCTAGTTGCCGTGGGGTTTGCCAAAGGCGAAGTTGTCATGGTTGCCTCCTTAACATGGTGGCTGCATCGTAAAGCAAAAGGGCATGGACCGTTGCGGCCATGCCCTTACAGCTAAACAGCAAATTGCCGATATGGCGCGCAGCGGCTTAGCCCAGACGCGGGAACAGCGGCTCGCCCTTCTCGACGGGCTGACCACCGGCAAGCAGGCCCCAAGCGCAAATGCCCTTGAGGTCGTCGCTCGCGGCCTCGTCCTCGCAGGACAGGCGGCGCAGGGCCTCGGCAGAAGTCTGGGGCATGAGCGGCATCAGCAGGTGAGCGGCAATGCGGATGGCCTCGAGCAGGTTGTAGATCACAAACGCCAGCTCGTCAGCCTTGGCCTCGTCCTTGGCAAGCGCCCAGGGCTCGGAGTCCTCGATGTAGTGGTTGGCGGCATGGATGAGCTCCATGACCTCGTCCTTAGCTCCACCATAATCGAGCACGTCCATCTTGGCCATGTAGCGCTCGACCAGACCATCGGCGATCTTTGCCAGCGGGTTGTCGAACGCATCGAACGATGCGGGCTTGGCGGGCGCGCAACCATCAAAGTACTTGCCGCTCATGTTGAGCGAACGCGAGATAAGGTTGCCCCAGCTGTTGGCCAGGTCGGCGTTGTAGACCTGCTCCATGCGATCGAAGCTGATGGCACCGTCGGTGCCGGGGACGACGTCGGTCATAAAGTAGTAGCGATAGCCCTCGACGCCCAACATGTCGATAACGTCCTGCGGAGCGATGGCGTTGCCGCGGCTCTTGGACATCTTCTCGGCCTTGCCGGTCTCGGCATTGCGCACGGTCAGGAAGCCGTGGGCAAAGACGTGCTCGGGCAGGGCCTCGCCGATGGCCATGAGCATGGCGGGCCAAATGACGCAGTGGAAGCGGATGATGTCCTTGCCCACGATGTGGAACTGCGCGGGCCAGCGATAGGCCAGCTCGGCACGCGCCTCGTCGGTGTCGACACCGTAGCCGACGGCCGTCATATAGTTGAGCAGCGCATCGAACCACACGTAGGTCACGTGACCCTCGTCAAACGGGACCTGAATGCCCCAGTCAAAGCTCGTACGGCTCACGGAAAGGTCATTAAGGCCGCCCTCGACAAAGCTACGTACCTCGTTCATGCGGAACGCAGGCTCGACAAAGTCGGGGTGCTCGTCGTAAAGCTTGAGCAGCTTGTCCTGGAAAGCGGAAAGCTTAAAGAAGTAGGACTCCTCCTGCACGCGCTCAAGCGGACGGTGGCAGTCGGGGCACAGGTGCTGGCCGACGCTGCCGTACTCCTCGTCGCCCTTCTGGACCTGCGTATCGGTGAAGTAGGTCTCGTCAGGCACGCAATACCAACCGTCGTAGCTGCCCTTATACAGGTAGCCGGACTCCTTCATGCGCTCCCACAGGTACTGCACGGCATGATGCTGGCGCGGCTCGGTGGTGCGGATGAAGTCGTCGTTGGAGATCTCGAGCTTGCTCCAAAGCTCCTTGAAGTGCGGAGCCTGGCTGTCGGTCCACTCCTGCGGCGTCATGTTGTGCTTGGCTGCGGCCTCGGCGACCTTCTCGCCGTGCTCGTCCATGCCGGTCAGGAACTTGACGTTATAGCCGGCGGAGCGACGATAACGGGCCTGAACGTCGGCGATGATGGTGGAATAAGCCGTGCCTAGGTGCGGATCGGCGTTGACGTAGTAGATGGGCGTCGTGATAAAGAACGAAGGCTTACTTTGATCCATGGGGTTTGTCCTCCAGAAAAACGTTGCATACAGGGGATGATTCTAGCGCAAGGGCTGGATATCCTCCATCTATTGCATATCGAGCACCATGGCATAGACATCGCGCTTACGGCGCGAGTACTTCTGCGACAGGCGCTTGGCCACCGCAGAGGCGGGCTCTCCCTCCTCGAGCGCGGCGCGGATATCCTCGCGCAGAGCCTCGTCGGGATCCGCTGCCGCGGCGCCAACCGGCACGATACCGGCCTCCTCATCTTCGCTCGGCGGCGCGATGACCAGCGCAATCTCGCCCTTTACCTCGCCGCGAGCACGCAGCTCCTCGGCGAGCTGGGCGGCGGGCCCGCGCAAGACCTCCTCGTGCAGCTTGGTGAGTTCGCGGCAGACGGCAACCTCACGTTGGGGAAAGACCTCCGCCACGGCCTCGAGCGTCGCCACGATGCGATGTGGAGACTCGTAGAAGATGAGTGCGCCGGGCACCACGGCAAGACGCTGCAGTCGGCGCACGCGGTCGCCGTGCTTGCGACCCAAAAAGCCTTCGAAGAAGAAATGCTCGCAGGGAATGCCGGACGAAACGAGCGCCGTGACGCAAGCAGAAGGCCCGGGAATAACTTCGACGGGCACATCGGCCTCACGCGCCGCCTCGACCAGCGCCTGGCCGGGATCGGACACGCTCGGCATGCCGGCGTCCGAGGCAAAGGCGAGGGTCTCCCCCGCCAGCAGGCGGTCGACCAGGCCGGCGGCGCGGCTGGCGATCACATTCTCGTCGCAACGGACAAGCGGCTTGGAAATGCCCAGGTGCATCAGCAGCTTTGACGTCACACGCGTGTCTTCGCAGCAGATGACATCGGCAGCGGCAAAGGCTTCGCCAACGCGCGGGGACAGGTCGCCCAGGTTGCCGATGGGCGTGCCGACCACATAGAGTTTGCCCGTATGGGCGCTGTTTTGCGTCATATCAACCTATTCAATCATGCCGCGCTCGAGCGTGCCGAGCGCCGCGCGGGCGTCCCATGCTGCAATGCGCTTCTCGGTCTTCCACGTTTGGAAGAACCAACCGGCAGCCGGCGCAAACGAAGCCAGCTGATTGGCGATAAACACGCGCTCGTAGGCATTGCGGCCCTCGGGCGTAACCGACGAGTTGGCAAAGATCGCCGCGCCCGACCATTCGCCCACCAGCACGGGGAACCCAGTTGAAATCGCTTCTTTAAGCTCGCGCTTGTTACGCGAAATCGCCGTCGTCAGCCCGCGGGGGCTCGTGATGTCGAGCGCATGCTCGTCGCGGTAATGGTACAGGTGAAGGTCCATGTAGACGTTCTTGTACTTGGCGCCGCGCATAAAATGCTTCCACTCGCTGGGATGCCCCGACGACGAGAAAACGACGATCTTATCCTCGGGCATATACGAACGGACGAGCTCGTAAGCATCGCGATAGAAATTGCGCAGGTAGTGAGCAGGAATGCCATCCGTCATGGTGAAGAGGCTCTTGCGGACACTCATCTGCGGCGTATCCAGCAGCTCAATACCCAGCAGGCTCTCGGCCTCGCCGTAGCGATCGGCCAAGCGCTCGAGCACGTCGAGTGCGACATGACGACCGTTGGTGGACGAATGCCACTCGGCAACAGCCTCCGGCGTGGCGGGCGAATCGTTGGAATCGCCCTGGCCACCGGGCACAGTCGCCAGGTCAAGCAGCACGCGAATGTTGTACTTGGCAGCCCACTCAATCGCGCGGTCGATGTAATCGACAACCGAGATGTAGGAGGCATCGGACTCCTGTGAGCCAAAGGCATACCAAGGCACCGGCAGGCGCACGGCGTTGAGGCCGATCTGCGCCATGCGACGGAAATCGTCCTCGCTCACAAACGTCTCGTAATGACGGCGCATGCGCTCGTTATAGGCGGCGGTGCCCATGGCCTCCTGCAGCTCGGCCGCGTTGGATGCACCGGTCGCCGCGTATAGCGACGGGGTCACCCAAGGCTCGGGAATAAACCAGCCAGAGAGATTAACGCCGAGTATCCTCTCCATCACTGCCCCCTTCGGATCGTGCAGGCCGAGCCTGCATCGTATTGCATAGGAAAAGTATCGTTTTGAGTATACCCGCGCATGCGGACAGACGACCGAACGGTCTGTAAAGTGGCGCAAAAGCGGGAGGAATGTCTGAGCGGGCGGGCCCGAGATGTGCACGCACGTCGGAAGTAAGCGCCGGAAAGCGCATCCCACTCTGAAGCCAAATTCCGGGACGCAATTTCCGCAGAGCCCTCAATAAAAGAAAAGGACCCCTTTGCAGAGGTCCTAGTCAATTCAAGGTGGCGGGGAAGGGAATCGAACCCCTGACACGAGGATTTTCAGTCCTCTGCTCTACCAACTGAGCTACCCAGCCATTTGAGGTGTGCCTTGTTTCAAGGCTTGATTAGTATAACCAAGGACGCGTTCCGGTCAACCGAGAATTTTAAAAAAGTTTTTGAGCACAGCCTCGGTTCTATAAATCGGCACGTCAGAGGCATCAGCCGGCAGCAAGAAGTTTTTCACTCAGAGCCGCACGGGCAAACTCACTTGGCGTCATCCCCTCGGCAGCCGCCCGTCGACGAATGGCCTCCTTCATTCCCAGAGGAATCTTGACCGACAGCGTTGCCGTCCCCTCACCTGAGAGCGGGGGCCGTCCATGCACGATCCCACCAACGGTGTGTTCGCCATCCGGAAACTCTCCGCGCTCGTACGACTCGCACCACGCGTCAATCATTTCATCCGTTACAACCTGACCATTAGCGGCCGTATACGTCTTGCCCATCATCGACCCCTTTGCCGAGCCTGTTCAATCTCCTGCCAAAATTTCTTCTGGACTGGAGACAAGGCATGAATGATAAGCCACCCACGGACAAGCTCGACCGCGACAAGCTCCACGCTTCGTCCGTCTGGGAGCCATCCAATCGCAAGCCATCTCGGCGGCTCGTCCTTCGACTCGCGACGAATGCACTCAGTAACCGCAAGCCAAGCGCTAAGCACCTGCTTTTCCGTCAGGTGCTTTTTAGCGTTGGGATGAATCTCAACATCCATGCATCTTCTCCTCCATCTTACCCAATTTCGTATGACGAAAGTCCACTGTCGCCAATTCTTAAGCCGGCACGCGTTGGAGAGCAGGGGTCGAAACAATGATTGAAGGACGCTCTAGTACGGCCCAGGCGCCGGGGCAGGAGCACATGCGCCAAGGGCGGACGTTTTCGTAGCGCGCGAGGATATTGCCGTCGCGATCGATGAAGGCGATGTCGATGGGATAGGCCATAAAACACGTATGGACCGAAGAGCAGCGTGGAAACGCCATGACGAGCGGCAGGCCGTTGGCGGCAACCGGACGCCGTCCCAGCATGCCGCGCAGGCGCACGACAAACGACTCCGCCACCACAAACTCGGCCGGCGTCCAACCCAGCCTATTGAGTGCCCGCGCGTAGACGATGTAGGACGAGACCGCGGTCACATGACCACCCCCGGACGCCATGGATCGACCGTCACCGCACGCTCGTGCGACAACGTTGTCGGCGCCCCCAGCGGAACGCCAGCGATGCTGAGAGAAGTCGGCCACGGCTCATAGTGCATGGTGCAGGTGTAGGTCCTAAACGTACCGGATAGGGAGAGCAGGCCACCATCCGATGCCTCCGCGCCTTGCTCGCTCGACACTTCGATCTGCAAGTCATAGCCTTCCATGGCATTCAGAATTTGAGTCTGAACCGTCGCCGAGGCATCGGCAGAGCTTTCGTCGCCCTCCCCCTCCGACGCCACGGCGTGCGCCAACACGATGTCGGGCACCACGCGGTCGAAGCGCGCAACAGCGCTGGCAAAGATCATGACGTTGTACACGATGAGTGCCAGCACCAGCAAAACGGGCGTAACCACTGCCATCTCAACCGTCGCTTGGGCGCGCTCCTCGCGCAGACGCATGCGGATACTCATTACGACCCACCGCCCAGAGCGCCAACCAGCGTGGCGACATCGACGGTGAGCGGGATGGAGCCGCCGCCGGGCAGAGGAATCTCCGCAAGTGTGAACACCGTACCGCTAATGGTGCGTTCGACTTGATATTCCAACGCCTCGCAAAGCGCCTTGGGATCGGTCACGCCCAACGGAATACTTCGCAGTTTGTCTTGCGTTTGAGAGAGACCCGCAATGTCAGACCCCGGACTCTTAATGACGTTGGCGGAATCGGTCAGCACCGGCTTTCGCAGGCGCAAGTCGCACGGTTCCAAACCCAGCGCCGCCACGGACGCCGAAACGGTATCGCCGAGCCACGATGCAATGGAGCCCAACGCACCGCTGCCCCCTCCTAGGTCTTTAATCATCTCGTCCATAAGTTCGTCGGCCGAACCTTGGATGTCTCCGTATCCCACGAGTAGCCGTCCCCAAACATCCATGACGCCGTCGAGCACGCCGGCAACGCCGCCCGAGCGTTCCTTCAATGTCGAGAAAAATCGCGAAAGCACGTTGTTTTGCGCCGTCGCCTCATCGGGCGCCAGCACCGCGGCAGAGATAGCACCGCGATCGCCAAGCCTGACTGCCGCGTTAAACGAGGAGTTAAGTTGATCGGGGCTGGTAATGTCACCCGAAACTGCAAAGGCGACCACGCCGTTGCGGCCAGGTGGGGCGATACGCGGGCGCTCGCCGGAAAGCGCTTTAATGGCCTGGTCAAACGCATTGCCCGCACGGTCGGCCTCATCCTCGGTCTGACGCTCAAGTTCGAGTTCTTTGTTGCGGCATTCGACGTAGTCTTCCAGAGCCTCTTTGAATCGATCAAAGTGGTACTCAAAGCCGTTTTCGATAGAAGTCGAAGGAGCCGCAACGGCACCGAGCGACGAAACACCAAAATGGCATCTATTGCATTTGTCCTGCCCGTCATAAGCAACAACCGAGGCCAGCCCGCATGGCGCCCCCTTCTTATAGTTGGGGCAACTCGTTCCGTAATGCAGATACGTCTTGCCATCGATGGCACTGGTTGGCCACACCGTATCGGTATAGAGTTCCGTCGCTCGCACCTCGTCAGTGTTGCGCGGCAACAGCGGGATATAGGAAGCGACTTCATCTCCGTCCTCGGTTACATATGCACGATTGACCTCTGTACTCGCATAGGTGTAAAACGCCTTGCGCGCCGCCGACTCCGCCTTCGTCTCGACGCTTGAACCCTGCGGTTTTTCGTCTGCCAGGCGTTGACGGTAGTAGGTCTTCGCGCGGTCGAGCGCCACCTGTGGCTCCCACGAAATGCTCGAGGCATAATGCGGGTTCTGCTCACCCGAGAGCTTTGCCAAACTCCTCGTACGTTCCCACATGCATGAACAGCTACCGACCGAAGCCGGAACCGATCCACCGCAATCCGCAAGCCAGGCGCGTTCTTTTGCTTTCGCCGTCTCCTCCAAGGCCTTCTGCAGCTCATCTGCTGCGCGCTCCAGATCTTTCGATGTGTCTTTAATGGCATCGGTCGAGATCTCAGAACCCTCGAGCGCAACGAAATCCGACTCGGACGTCCTGGGCACGGCAAGCGCCGTACCGGTATAGGTCACACTATCGGTATCCTGCGCCGACACCGCCTGCGTGGCACGCGCGGCAATCAGATACGGCAGAGCCGTCTCGATTTTCTGCAAGCCTTCCGATGCGCTTTTGGCAAACTTGTTGCGCGTTTTAATGATCTCAATCCCGGTGTCGACCATATTGCCGGCAACTGGTTCGGCACCCGGGATGAGGATGGCGACCAGGCCCGTCCCGATCGTGGCAAACCCCGCTAGCCCCAGACTCAAGATGCTCGCATCAACCACCGTGGCAGCCGTGTGATAGGACGACACTACGTTGGCACCCGCCAGCGCGCCGCTATCGGCCGCCACCTGGGTGTCCCCCGCGCGCGACATGCTCCATATCGCCGCGGTCGACGAAAACAACAACGTGAGCACCACTAGGATGACCACGGCAGAAGAAAGCGTGGTGTAGGCACCGTCTTCGATAAACAGGTCGATACCGGCGCGGCCCATAAAGCCGCCTCGCTTGCGATGGCAGCTCGGACGGCGCGTCAAAACGCGTCTAGACCAGAAACGCTTAATCCCATGCAGCAATCCACGAATCATAATCTCCCTCCAGCCATTCGGGACGTGATTGATACGAGACATCGACCTTGAGCTCAACGTAGCCACCCTCGGCGGTACCACCCATAGCCTGCGCAAACGCACCGATCACAGGCAACGGCTTGACCTCGCCGGAAACGGACACGGACGAGACGCCACCCGCATCGGCCCGGCTAAGCTCAATATCCCACGACAACGGCCCGCCGGCATGAAAGATCGAAACGTTGGGCACTGCGGCAAGCCGGCGGCGGGTGAACTCCTTAAGATCGTCGTCCTCCGCCGTCGTCGTGATCATGAGCCGCGCGGTCTCGGCGGCGGCAGACTCCATGACCGCGCGCGTATAAAGCAGGCACACCGGTTGCAGTGCGAGAAGGATGAGCGTCAGAAACGTCGGCAGCAAAAAAGCGGCCTCGACCGTAGACTGCGCCCAGTCCTCGCGCGCGATATCAATACAACGCGATGTCCTTAGCGCCCGCAGCGGCGTCGATAACCGACGTCGAGGCAACGCCATGGGATGCCGCCCGCTCAACCAGCGCCGCCAAGCGTCCATCGGTGCCAGCACGCCAAAGTCCCACAATCGCCAGCACGATCGATAACAGCGCCACCGTGACGATGGCGTATTCCACAGTCGCTTGGGCAGATTCCTCGCGCAGGACGTCATGCATTTCACGACCCCTCCTTTGAGTTCGATGCCTGCGGGCTCAGGCGGATCACGCGCAGGCGGCACGAGGCATCGCCGGCATCCGCGGCAACCGTCACCATATCGACCCAGCCGCGCCCATCGCGCACGATGGCGCCCCATACGTTGCCCTTAATATCAAGATAGCCGCTCAGGGCGAGCTGGGCCGTTGGCACCTCGCGGTAGGCGCGTAACATATCCGCCGCTGCCTCGGTCATCGGTCGGTCCTCAGACCATGCAAGCCGGACCGTAATCGCGTTGTCCCCAGGCGAATCCGTCGCAGTGCCAGACCGCTTGTCGAGCGTCCGCAGAAAGGTTTGCGCCGTGACAGCGACATCCGAATCGTCCGCATCTCGCATCTCATCTTTTTGAGACGCCACCGCCGAATCTGAGCCCGAATCGAAGGCGGCCCCAGGACGCTGCTGCCGCGCGGCGTTAAGCCCCCAAAGCACCGCCGCTATCGCCACGGTCAGGCAAGCAAACACCAGCAGCACCCCGATGGGGCGCTCGCCCTCTACAGGCTGTTGATGCCCTCGCTGATAGCGTTCCATAGATCTTGGACCTTGCCCTTAAATGCGACGATGGCGATAATCGCGATCACCACGAGCACGCCGACCAAGATGGCATACTCGGTGGTACCCTGTGCACTCTCCTCCTGCAGTAGCTCCTTGGCGCGCTGACGAACATGTGCCGCCCGGCAAAACGCCCAGCCCTGGACCTTGCCAGCAGCGTCAGTCATCGTGTTCATGTATTCCTCCCTACATCATCCCGCCTGCTCCCAGCAGCGGGCCCAATATGGACAGAAGCAACGCCGGCAAGATGAGCGTGCCGGTGGGAATCAGCAGCTTGACGGGCGCACGCTCAATCTCGCGCTCGACCGCGGCGCGATGAGCCGCACGGATCTCGCGACTTTGAGCGGCCAGTGTCTCGGCAAGTGGGGCACCCAGGGCGAGTGCCTGCCCCACCGTAATGGCAAAGGTCTCGAGCGCTCGCACGTCCAGGTCGCGCGCGGCGGCCAACAACTCGTCCTCACGCGTGCCCACGCCCACCTGCCACGCCATGCAGGCCCGCTCAAGGCGAAGAGCCAGCACTGACCGGCGGTTGGCGCAGAAAATCTCAAGCGCCGCATCAAACGAAAGGCCGGCCGAAAGACCCAAGCGCACAACATCGATCATCTCGGACACTTCGCCGAGCGACACTCGCGCCGGGCCGCCCGCTCCAACCGCGCCCTTCACTCGCGCGGTCAGGGCATCGACCACCGAGCGACCCGCGGCAGCGACCAGCACCGCCTCGCGCTTGCAGGCCCCTGCGATCTTGCGCGCATCCGCCCGATCCAAACCCGTCGCGACAAATACACTCAGGGCACACAGGCAAGCCACAACTGCAACCAGGGCGCTCATAGCTCCACCCGCATAATGCGCCGGATAACCACCAGGGCAACGACGTTGAGGGCTAGACCCAGCACCACAGCGCCCGCACCGGCAGGCGTCGCAAGACCGCGACGAAAATCTGCCGAAAGCAGCGCCAACACCGCGCACATGCCCGCCGGCATCGCCGCGACCATATGCGCAGACATGCGAGCCTGCGACGTCTTAACATCCAGGCGGCGCTTGAGCTCAATGCGCTCCCCCACCATGCTCGACGCCTCGGACAGTAAGTCGGCAAGCGGAGCACCGGTGCGCTGAGACACCTTAAGCGCCAAGGTCACAAGCGAAAGGCCGGGGGCGTCGATGCGCACGAGCAAGTCATCGAGCGCGTCGGTCGCCGAGATGCCGCAATCGATCGCCGCCGCTACCCGCAAAAACTCGGTATGCACCGGTTCTTGCGCATGAGCGCCCACAAAGCGCATGCCCTGGGCCAGCGAATGTCCCGAGGCAAGCGACATGGAAAGTGCGGTAAACGCCTCGGGCATGGCCTCTTCTGCATCGTGTTGCTCGCGCCGGCTCTCAAAGCCATCCCGAGCGGCGCCAGCGGCAATCGGAGCAACAAGTCCCAAGGCAAACCCGAGGGGCGATAACGACACCATCGTTAGCAAAACGCAGCAGACACCGCTCGATAGCAGCAGAAACGCCAAACGCCCCGAAGCATCTTCGATCACGAGGCCAAGGCGACGCGCCGGAGCCAGCGATGCCCACGAACGGGCGATCTTTTTCAGCAGATCGTTTTCCACCAGCTCACGCGGCAGCTTCTCTGCCACCGTCTCGAGCGCCTGACGCGCCAGCTCCGCCGGCGGCACCTGCGGCACACGAGGTTCCGCCCCGCACGCCGTCGCAACAGAAAACCCTGCCAAACCCCCTACGACGAGGGGCACAGCGACCTCCATTCGTCCACCTCCTCTTGTGTGAGCGTCCCCGACCGCAGGCCTTCTGCGATAAACGGCGGCTCGCGGTCAAGCGTCCAGGTTCGCTCGGCGGCATCGAAAGTCACATAGCGCTCGAGTTCTACGCCGCCCGACGCGGCGCGACGCACCCCCGAATACGAGGAGACGAAACGCCTGCCATCGGCGTGGCGCTCGGACATCACGATGCCGTCGAGCGCCATGGCAATCTGCTCCTCGATGAGCTCGCTCGGCAGATCGATGCCATAACGTGCAAGCAACGTCAGACGCACCACGGTCTCCTGTTCTGAACCCGCATGAAGTGTGGTGAGCGACCCATCGTGGCCCGTGTTCATGGCCTGCAACATGTCGCAGCACTCGGCACCGCGCACCTCGCCCACCACGATGCGGTCGGGGCGCATGCGCAGGGCATTGGTCACCAGGTCGCGGATCGTCACCGCGCCCTCGCCCTCAATTGAAGCCTCGCGCGCCTCTAGGCGCACCACGTGCGGATGATGCGCAAACTTGAGCTCGGCAGAGTCCTCGATCGTCACGATGCGCTCGCCGGTGGAAATCTCGCATGACAACGCGTTGAGCAGGGTGGTCTTACCAGATCCCGTGCCTCCCGCAACCGCCAGGTCCTGTCGCAGCGACACCGCGCACGACAGCAGCTGCGCATACCAAAGCGGCAGCGACCCCAGCCCCACAAGCTCGTCCAGCGAGCAGATACGGTCCGAGAACTTTCGGATGGTGAGAATCGGTCCGTCAATCGCCACAGGCGGAATCACCGCGTTGACGCGATAGCCCGTTTTGAGGCGGGCGTTGACGATGGGGCTGCGCTCGTCGATACGGCGGCCAAGTGGCGAGATGATGCGGTCGATAAGCACACGGATCTGCTCATCATCCTCAAACGCATGCTCGATGGGGTGCAAGACGCCGCCGCGTTCAAAGAAAGCCGAGCGGCAGCCGTTGATCATGATCTCGGTAACGGTGTCATCCTCGATGAGCGGCTGCAACGGTCCCAAGCCCACCACGTCATCCAAAATCTCGTCGATGATGGTCTCGCGCTCGGGCGTCGCCAGGTCGGTCGGCTCCTCAACATTGAGCGCCGCCTCCACCGCGGGACGCAATTCCGAGCGGGCAAGCGCCGGGTCGATATAGGCGCTGATACGCGCCACTTCGTCGTAACCCATGCGGTCCATCACGGCGCGCTTGGTGCGTCGTTTCACCGCGCGGCGACGCCCCGCATCTACAGGCGCTGTCGCCGCTGCAGCGCCGGCAGCCTTAATCCTTGTTTGCAAACTCATCGCGAATCACCCTCGCGCGACCAGGGAAGGCGGATACGCGGGCGCTCGGTACGCGTTGCACGGTCGGCGACCATATCGCTCCAAGGGCCGACGGCGCACCCCAGTTCCACGAGCATCTCGCGCGTGGCCTCGCGTACGCTGGACGCAAAAGCGCTGGTCTGCCCCACTGCTTCGTCAGCGCGCCCAAACGCCATGAGCGCGGCGAGATCCTGCCCGCCATCGGCGATACGAATCTTGGAGCTCAACGCACAGGCAATCTCAAAGCGCATGGCGACGTCCTCGTCTGCTCCGCGCGCACCGAACCGGTTGAACACGGCGCTCATGCGCGTGCGCGGCACACCTACTCGACTTGCCAGTTCAATGACGCGCGACGCCGATGTCGCGGACGACACCGCAGCATCGCCAACGACTAGGCAACGGTCGCTCGCCGCCACCGCAGCCGCCACGGCATCGCCCCAAAAGACCGAGGTATCGATAAAGACCACGTCGGATTCGCGACGCAGGACATCAAGCAGTAGCTCCACCGGACGTGCCATGAGCTCGGCTTGCTCGGGCGCCGCGACGGGACCCCAGAGCGTAACGCCCGGCGCCACGCGCATCGATGTGGCTACGATATCCAGCTCGGTGAGCGCGCCCGCCGCCGACGGCTCGATAAGTGCCGCCATATCGCGCGGAGCATCGACGCCTAACAAGTCGTAAAGGTTTCCAAACATCAAGTCCAGGTCAAGCACGGCGGCACGCAAGCCCAACAGCGACGATGCGTGTGCCATGGTGGCAACGATCGTCGACTTGCCGCAACCACCCGAACCCGAAATGGCGCAGATGACCGGAGCTCGATGCTGCGGAGCGGCAGCGTCTGCCGGCGGCATCGAAGGCGGCGGAGCGGGCGTCGGTGACAGCGTCCCCGTCTCCCCCGCCGCAACCACACGCTGCGTCCAAGCCGGCATGGCGGCTTGTTCGGTCTGCGAGGCAGGCTCGTTCTGTGCAATCTGTTCATGCCGCATCAGCGACAACTCGCCGCACCCGGCAAAGCCCTCAACTTCGTCGAGTTCATCCGCCAGATTCACGCCGTGCACGTATCCCATATCTGCAGCCGGGGAGTCGTCAGCATGCTGCGCTGGCTCTCCAGCGTCATCGTATACAAGGGGGTTCCGGGGGTGCCGACCATGCTCGGCTTCCGCTTTTCCAAAATCATCAACACGCGGGCCTCTTGTAGCGCGAGGCGCCCCGGGTTCCCTATCAACAAAAGCATCGGGCTCAATCGTCATGCGCCGATCGGAATCAACCGCCCCCTCGCCCGCACGCCCGTTGCCGCATATACTGTGCGCAGCGATGACCTCGGTCGCCCCTGCGCGAAACAGCCCCTCGATATCCGACGGATCGAGTGCTTCTATCAACACGACCACGCGACTCACGCGGCCTTCAGCCGTCAGGCGCGCAACAGCCTTGCGCACATCTTCGGTATCAAACAGAGACGCCGCGATGATGGCAGCTCCGCGGCGCGACGGAAACGCCCGCGCCATGGAAATCAGCCCGTCCAGGTCACCCACGCGAAGCACCTGTGCACCCGCATCACGGCCCTCGACTTCCCGCTGCAACAGCCCGTAATCGCCGCACGCGCAGCACGCAAGCCAGATCGCCTTCATCACTCGTCGCCTCCGCTCTTTTTGCCGCGCGCCGTGGCGGGAATCGTCAAGCTGACCGTTCCCTTACCCGAAGCTCCCAGCAGTTCCTTGACGTCTTCGGGGTCAGCCGCCAGCGTCACCCATTCGATCTTGCCCTCGCGCGTGGCACCGGAATCCTCACTGGTATCGATCACGTGCGCGCCGCACAGCCGATCGGTTACGCCGTCTTTTTGCACATACACATCCACGTAGCTGCCCACGCCCGTAGCGCCGCCGACCGAGTGCTCGGCATCGACCGCCACCGAAACGGCGACCTTGCCCTTAGGCACCTCGAGCTTGTGGCTCTCGGCCTTGGTGTAGACATTGCAGATCACGGCGTTTTTGGGAATACGCGAAGTCGTCACGTCGCCGCGCACCTGGCGCAGCTCGGTCGCCGCGTCACGCGGCAGCAGACTCGTCAGCCATTCCTGGGTTATGACATTGGTCTCATCGAGGGTCTCGCCCACATCGATATCGCGCGCCGCGACGCATACCTCGACGCGATCGCCACCGTACTTGGCCAAGGTCTCAGCCTGGACCTGTTCGGCTTGCGAGCGGATCGACGAGCCGTAAACCATGCAGAGCAGAGCAGCGAGCACGCCCGCGACCAGACTGATGGCGATGCGCTTGCTCTTGTTCACGGCCGCTCCTCTCATGGCAGTGCCGGGCGAATGCCCGTACCACCATTGTCTGGGCGGTCAGAGTGCAAAGCGGCGCAATCGCGATCTTGGTTTTCGATGTCAAACCAATCGCTGACCAAAAGCTGACCAGCCCGTCAAGCTCATGGCAAGGTTTTGGTCAGCACGTCAGCAAGCTGCATGTTTCGAGGCTTTTCCGCAGCAAAAAAGCCGTCTCCCGAACAGTTGGGAGACGGCTGTCATAGGAAAAATCAATTACAGATGGACATCGGGATCGAGCATTTGAGCGCTCACGCGCATGGATGACGCCAAGTTTTGGAACGTTTCCAGACGCAGACTGTCGATCTGCCCGGCGTCCTCGGCCTCGCGAACGGCGCAACCCGGCTCATGGGTATGTGTGCAATCGCCAAACCGGCACGCGCGCGATGCCTCGACAATCTCGGGGAAGGCGCGCGCCAGACCCCGCTCGTGACCCACGAGCGGTAGGCTGCGCAGGCCCGGGGCATCGGCGATCACACCGGCGTCGCCCGGCAGCGCCACCATCACGCGCGCGACGGTAGTGTGACGGCCCTGGTCGTCGCGTTCGCGCACACCGCCGGTCGCCAACGTATCGTGGCCCAGCAGCGCATTGAGCAGCGTCGACTTGCCGGCACCCGACTCGCCCAGAATCATGGCGCAGCTCCCGGCAGGCACGCAGACACGGACCTCGTCCAGGCCGCGGCCCTCGGCAGAGGACGTCACGATCACGCGCACGTCCGGACCCACCAGGCGGCGCACGCGGTCCAGATCGCGCTCGAGCTCCTCGGCATCGCAGCGGTCAGCTTTGGTGAGCACCACCACTGGCTCGGCATCGCAGTCGAGCGCCAACACCAGCGAGCGCGCCACGCGGTCGAGCAGCACCTCACCGGCACCGAGCGCCTGCACGATTAGCACGCTATCCACGTTGGAGCAGAGCACCTGGCGCTCTCCGCGGGCACGGCCGCGCCAACGCTCAAAGCTCGTACGGCGCGGCAGCACGCACTCAATCACGCCCATATCGTGCCCGGGAGCGCGGCGCACCGCCACACGGTCGCCCACGGCAGGCAGCAGGACCTCGTCCTCGCCGCGCGACTTGGCAAACCCCACGGCATGCTCGGCGCGGAAGGTGTCGTCGGCAGTGGCCACCAGCGGAAACCCGCGATCCAGGCGAATAACGGCACCCAGCTGCATCTGCTCGGGCTCCTCGGCATGTGCGCAGAAATCATCAAAGGCAGTCTGCTGGGTTTCATCGACCGGCAGGTCATCAAACGCCGGAACATCCTGCAGCGCATCGAGCCCCGGTACGCTCGCCAACAACTCCTCGGCAGACACGGGCGCTTCGGTCGCGAGCTTCCGACGACGGTCACGCTTAGCCCGCGCCCCCGTCGTCTTTTTCTTCGCTTTAGCCTTCGCCTTGCCCACAAGCGCCTCCCAGCACCACAAATCACAACTGAGCAGGTATTTTAAATCAAAAAGAGCTGGCCGGGCAAAGCCCGACCAGCTCACAAACTTTTCCTCAGCTTACGGTCCCGAGAGGTCATCCGAAGGCCCGCCCGCCGGGAGGGGTTTCTTCTGAGCGATCCCGCAGCGCGAAGCGCGAGGACCAGCGAAGAAGAAACCCCGCAGGCGGTCGGGCCGGTGGGAAGGATGGCCTTTCGACCTACTCCTTCTCGACCGCGCGCATGATCGCCTTGTAGATCTCCATCAGCGGGATGATCAGGAAGGCCAGGCCCAGCGCGGCAAGAACGCCCTTGAGCTCAAGCGTCACAGGGCCAAAGAACATCTCGGCAAGCGTCGGCTGTACGGTCACGATCACCGTCAGCACCAGCGCCAGCGCAGCGGAAGCCCACAGCCACTTGTTCTGCTTCTTCATGGTGAACAGCGACGCACGACGGCTGCGCATATTGAAGCAGTGGAAAATCTCGACCATGTTGAGCGTGATGAACGCCATCATCACGCCTTCCTCGTCGGCATTGCCGGCGATCATATCGGCGATGTGGATGTAGCCCATGTCAAAGTACACGCCCACAAAGAAACTCGCCAGCACCAGCACGGTGATGATTAGGCCCTGGACCACGCAGTCCAGACCCATATGTCCGGCAAAGACGCCGTCCTTGGCGTTGCGCGGCTTGCGCTTCATGATGTCGCCCTCGGCATCCTCCATGCCCAGCGCGAGCGCGGGGAAACAGTCGGTGACCAGGTTCACCCACAGCAGCTGCACCGGCTGGAAGATGGTAAAGCCGATGAGCGTGGCGATAAACACCGAGAAGACCTCGGCAAGGTTGGCCGAAAGCAGGAACTGGATGACCTTGCGGATGTTGTCGTAGATGCGACGGCCCTCTTCGCAGGCACCGATGATGGTGGCGAAGTTGTCGTCGGCAAGCACCATGTCGGCGACGTTCTTGGTGACATCGGTACCGGTGATGCCCATGCCAACGCCGATGTCGGCGCGCTTGATGGACGGGGCGTCGTTGACGCCGTCGCCCGTCATGGCCACGATCTGGTCGCGCGACTTCCAAGCCTCGACGATGCGGGTCTTGTGCTCGGGCTGGACGCGGGCGTACACGCCGTAGTCCTCGATGTGCGCGTCGAGCTCCTCTTCGCTCATGCGATCGAGGTCGGCACCGGTGATGGCCTGGCTGCGATCGGTGACGATGCCCAGCTGCTTGGCAATGGCCACGGCGGTGTCGATATGGTCGCCCGTAATCATGACGGTGCGGATACCGGCGTCGTGCGCCTCGCGGATGGCGTCGGCAACCTCGGGGCGGACCGGGTCAATCATGCCGGACAGGCCACAGAAGACCAGGTCATGCTCGAGCGCGGCGGGGCTGCAGTCGGCCGGGACCTCGGTGTAGGTGCGGCTCGCCAGCGCCAGCACGCGCAGGGCCTCGTCGGCCATGGCCTTGTTGGCGGCCACGAGCTCGGCGCGACGCTCCTCGGTCAGGGGGACAACCTTGTCGCCCTCGTAGATATGGGTACACAGGCCGATCACCACGTCGGGCGCGCCCTTGGTGTACTGCTCGTACTCGCCGTCCAGGGTCTCGACGACCACGGACATCATCTTGCGGCCCGAGTCAAACGGGGCCTCGCCCACGCGCGGATGCTCGGCAGTCAGGCCAGTGAGCCCCGCCTTGCCGGCATCGTTGACGAGCGCACACTCGGTCGGCTCACCCACAGCCTCGCCCAGTTCCTCGTCCCACTGGGCGTCGGAGCACAGAGCCATGCCGGCCAGGAACTTCTCCTTAGGCGCAGCGAGCTCGTGCTTGACGACGGTCATCTTGTTTTGGGTAAGGGTACCGGTCTTGTCGGAGCAGATGGTCTGTGTGCAGCCAAGGGTCTCGACGGCGGAAAGCTTGCGGATGATTGCCTGGCGCTTGGCCATCTTGGTCACGCCAAGCGACAGCACGATGGTCACGACGGCGACCAGGCCCTCGGGGATGGCAGCGACGGCGAGCGAGACGGCGACCATAAAGGTATCGAGCAAGGCTGTCGGGTCGGTGAGGACGTTGCCCACGCCGTGACGGATGATGTCGACGCCAAAGATGACGACGCAGATGACGATAACCATGATGGTAAGGATGCGGCTGAGCTCGGCGAGCTTCACCTGCAGCGGCGTGAGCTCTTCCTTGGCCTCGGCCAGGGCGCCGGCGATCTTGCCCATCTCGGTGTTCATACCGGTGCCGACCACGACGGCGCGACCGCGGCCGTATACCACGGTGGAACCCATGTAGCACATGTTCTTGCGGTCGCCGAGCGGCACGTCGTCGATGCCGGCGGCGAGCTCAATGACGTTGGCATGCTTCTCGACGGGCACGGACTCGCCGGTAAGGGCGGCCTCCTCGATCTTCATCGTGGCGCTCTCGAGCACACGGCAGTCGGCCGGGACGGAGTCGCCCGCCTCGAGCATGATCACATCGCCGGGCACGAGCTCGGCGCTCGGCAGGTGCACGAGCTTGCCGTCGCGCAGCACCTTGGACTGCGCCGCGCTCATCTCCTGCAGGGCCTCGAGGGCCTCCTCGCTTTTAGCCTCCTGAACCACGCCCAGCACCGAGTTGACGATAACGACGAACATGATGATGGCGACATCGGCAAAGTCCGCCTCGCCCTTGACCATGCCCGTGAGCGCGCTGATGACGGCGGCAACGATCAGCATGATAACCATGGGGTCGGCCATCTGCTCAAAGAAGCGCTTCCACAACGGCGTCTTCTCGGCTTCCTCGAGCTTGTTAGGGCCTGTCTTGGCGAGGCGCGACGACGCCTCGTCGTTGCTCAGGCCGAGGTTCTCATCGACACCTTGGTCGCTGAGTACCTCCGCCGCGGCGGACAGGTATTCCTTTTGCATATAGAGTCCCCTCCTGGGATTCGGGCCACTCAGCAGATTGATGCCCGATCATAATTCCCAGGAGAAGGGCAAGGGCTCATCAAGGCTGCCGTGCTGAGCGGCAGTTGATAGTGGGGCTATGGTACCCCAAAGCGGCGCGTCTAGCCAAAACATTCCAATTGGAAACACGGCTCGAGTGCAACGATGCAGACCGTGTGATGCTCAACATTGATAAAACGTTTTTTCTTCGGTGCATCATCAAACTGAAATATCGCCCAGATAGCAGCGGTCAGAACGGTTGGTAAAGATTTTTCATATACCGTTTTTACCGCAAAAAATGAACTTCTAATTCGGCATACGGTCGATTTTTTGAGGTATTCGGTCGGCATTTCGTTATAATCATCTCAGTTTAATTTCTTATGGTTTATCTATCAGCGCAAGACGATGTCAGATGGAGGTCTGAATGTACAAGCGCACCAAGATTGTATGCACCATGGGTCCCGCCTGCGATAGCGACGAGACCATCCGCGAGATGATCAAGGCGGGCATGAACGTCGCCCGTTTTAACTTCTCGCACGGATCCTACGACGAGCACCACGGTCGCATCGAGCGCGTCCGTCGTATTTCCAAGGAGCTCGGCATGCCCGTCGGCATCCTGCTCGACACCAAGGGCCCCGAGGTCCGCACCGGCCTTTTGGTCGACGGCAAGAAGGTTGCCGTCAAGACCGGCGACAAGATCGTCGTCACCGCTCAGCCCACGTCCGAGGATTTCCACGGCACCGCTGAGCACATCTCCCTCGACTACCTGGCTCTGCCCTCCGAGGTCGAGAAGGGCTCCCTCATCCTGATCGATGACGGTCTGGTTGCCCTCGAGGTCGAGTCCGTCGACGGCCAGGACATGACCTGCGTCGTCAAGAACGACGGCCTGATCGGCGAGCGCAAGGGCGTCAACATGCCCAACGTCAACATCTCGCTGCCCGCCATCACCGAGCGCGATCGTCAGGACATCCTCTTTGGCCTGACCGAGAACATCGACTACATCGCCGCTTCCTTCATCCGTGACGGCGAGTCCGTCCGCGGCATCCGCAAGCTTTGCCGCGAGAACGGTGGCGAGCACGTGACGATCTTCCCGAAGATCGAGTGCGCCCTGGGCGTCGAGAACTTCGACGAGATCCTCGAGGCTTCCGACGGCATCATGGTCGCCCGTGGCGACCTGGGCATCGAGATCAAGCCCGAGCTCGTTCCCCACATCCAGAAGGAGATCATCGCCAAGTGCAACGCGGCCTACAAGCCCGTTATCACCGCTACGCAGATGCTCGACTCCATGCAGCAGAACCCGCGCCCGACGCGCGCCGAGGTTGCCGACGTTGCTAACGCCATTTACGACGGCACCGACGCCGTTATGCTGTCCGGCGAGTCCGCTGCCGGTAAGTACCCGGTCGAGGCCGTCAAGATGCAGGCCAGCATTGCTCTCGAGACCGAGAAGTACCTCCCGGCTCACGCTCCGCTCGAGGTTCCGGCTGACGCTCACGGCACCCGCGTCGTCAACAACGTTGTGGGTATGTCCGCTGTGAACATGGCCACCACCGTTGGCGCCAAGTGCATCACCGTGCCGACGACCACC
Source organism: uncultured Collinsella sp. (assembly GCA_900552755.1). Lineage (GTDB taxonomy): Bacteria > Actinomycetota > Coriobacteriia > Coriobacteriales > Coriobacteriaceae > Collinsella. The sequence goes on along the minus strand of USAY01000001.1, from coordinate 4,259 downwards.
GGTCGTACCGCTCGCCTGATCTCGCACTTCCGTCCCAACATGCCGATCTGCGCGTTCTCCCGCCACGAGTGGGCCGTCCAGCAGATGATCATGTACTGGGGCGTTATCCCGCACCAGGCCGAGATTACCCAGGGCACCGTCAACGGCACGATCGTCAAGGCGATCGAGACCGCTAAGGAGCTCGGCTACGTCAAGACTGGCGATTTGACCGTCGCTACCGCCGGCGATCCCCGCATGAGCGTCCAGCTCGAGGACAAGGTCTCCTCGACCAACGTCGCTTACGTCGCTCAGGTGCGCTAAATCGCACTTGCAAGCACACTTGCATTGCAAAGGGCCCGGAAGGCAAAGCCTTCCGGGCCCTTTTTCTGTGCGCCGATGCCTACCGCACGGCATGACACGCACCCATTTCTTTACCAAAAGCGCGAAATCCGCCCTCCGAGGCCCAAAAAATAAAGCCCCAAGCGCTAAAAGTGTTCGCCCGGTAGCAAACCCACACCTTAACCGACGCTGCTAAATCGTTTTAGCAAGAGTCAGATCGACCGCGTTTTCGGAAGTGCGGGGAAAAATTGCTTACCTCCGAGCACAAGCCCTTTTATTTCAACAAAACCCCTGATACAGTTGGCTTAAATACCGCTTGTGGTTGACCTGTTTGTCTTTTTCCCCGCACTTCCGAAACCGATAGCTTTTATAGCCCAAACTACGCTCAAACGATCGGATCGCTATGTCATTTCTTGCCTGCGGACCCTCGGCTTTTCATTACTATCGCATCCCGCCCCAGATATTGGGACTCTATCCGGCAATCCTGCCGCCTGACCATGACCATCGCTTGGTGCATTACTCAAAACAGCCAGTATTTAAAGACTTGCTCGGCACACCAGTTTGGAGATTCGTGGGCGAAAGAAAACAGCGCGCGAACGGAAAGCTATTTCACAGCCGTCTGCTAACCCAAGAGCCGCCTCCTGGGTCGTTTAGGCAGACTGAACATGGGTTTGATGTCACGTCGCCTGAGTTTACGCTACTCAACCTTGCTACGCAGGTCTCCCGCAACCAGCTACTTATGGCGTGCTACGAGATGTGCAGCTCGTTTGCTGTGTTTACGCCCTGCGAGCGTACACAACAACAGCTCGATGAAGCTATTTCGCTTAAGCTCATTCCACCCAACTGTGGCTGGGAGCGTGTTGTCGACACCAAAGGCAATGGCACCAACTTGTGGAATCGCACGCCGCTTCTTTCCGCAGCGGATATCGCCGCGTTCACCAAGCAGGCCGCAGGCCTGCGCGGCGTTAAACAACTGCGCTGGGCGGCCGAGCACATGACGGGGCAGACCGCCTCGCCCTTCGAAGTACAGACTTCCATGCTTGTCTCGCTCCCCCGCAACGAGGGCGGCATGGGCATCAACATCGCAAACAACGTGCGCATCCCACTCAGCGACGCCGCGCGCTCACTGTATGACAAAACCTGCTGCTACGCCGATATCCTCATCGAAAGTGCCACCAACAGCATGGGCGTCATCTTGGAATGCCAAGGCCGCTCCGTCCATGACAGCGAAGCCGCAAGTCTCTCCGATGCCGAGCGCACCACCGCCCTCACAAGCATGGGCTATGACGTTATCCAGATAACCTATGAGCAAATCAAGGACAAGAAGAGCTTTGATAGCATCGCCGAGCTCATTCATAAAAAGGCGGGGCTCCCCTACATCGCAAAGACCGATCAGGAACGCACCACCGAAGATGCCCTGCGACAGGAGCTGTTGGTCAATTGGGATGAGCTGTTCACCGTTAAGCCGGCCGGCTAGCAGCTACGGTAGCAAAACAGTGTGACCAAAAGTACGCCCGCGCACATCAGAACCTGGATCAGAGAGAAAAAGTGCGTGCTTCCGTAATATGCGAATAAGAGCAATGTGAGTGAGACCAGCATAAAGTTTTTCAGATGGTAGTCAACATAAAACACCTTATTTGCAAGCACCGTTCGCATAGCGAAAAACACGATATAAGAAACACCCGTGGACAATGCTGCTCCACGCGCTCCCATAAGTGGAGTCAGAAGCCAGTTGCCGAAGAAGTTTGTGATGCAGGAAACGCCTGCGATCAACATCTGATATTTCGATTTCTTTTGAACAACGATGCCTGTGGCTGTTGTCTCCGATATCGTGTACATGATCGGCTCAAACATCAAAAACGGAATGATCTGCGCCGCTTCCTGATACTTATTTCCCAGCAGCATTACAAATAAGTCCTTGCAAAGGATCACCCCGGCACCAAACGAGATCATCAACACGACAATAAAGGCATTTCCTCTTTGATAAAACGCTTTATCATCCGGTTTCTTCTCGTAATGTTCTACTGCAGTTGGCATCCACAGGGCATTGAACGTTGTTCTTACAATCGTAAAAACAGCCATCAGATTCATTGCACTGGTGTACACGCCCACATCCGTCAAGGTGCAGAAATGGTTCAGGAACAGCTTGTCCAAGGCGTTGAAAATCATCGTGATACCGCTTGAAAACATAATGGGGATGCTATAGGACAGCAGTTCCTTTTGCGGGATCCAGTTTTCCCTGGACAGAGCGCGGAAGTCCCACACTTCCTTTTCCAACAGCAAAGCGCATACTGTTGCGATCAAGGTGCTCAGGATCGTGGAGACCGCAAGGATGTAAAAGTAATAGTCCCTCAACCACACGACCAGAGCAACTGCAATGATAAGATAGGTCGCTTTCTGGATGATATTGATCGTTGAATACTGTTTTGTATGATACCGGAGACGCAGCAAAAGGATAGCGTAGCGATGTACCACCAGAACAAAAACATTGATCTCCAACAGCACCAGCTCTGAGATTGGTTGGCTCGTCCAGCCCATCGTATTGGTAAAAAGGGCAGCCGGAAGGATCAACAGACCTAAGACGGCACACAGGATCATAGGCGCACTCATGCATTCAAACAGTATCATACGCTTATAGTCCAGATCATCTCTGTGGTAAAAATAGCGAACCAACGTCTGGTCGAGTCCAAGCCCGCAGAACATCAGGCCGATATTACTATACACCGTAAACATGGACATATAGCCATATTCTGCGGGGTCTACCAGTCTTGTTATGACCGGTGTTCCAATCAGGCCAATGACCAGATAGATAAAAGAGCCAAATCCCAGCACAAAAAAGTTCTTGATGAAGGATTGACTTCCCCTTGTTTTGCCCATTATCGTTTTCCTCTGTTCTGTTTGATCTTAGCCCTTTGCATCTGGGCACGCAGCCTGTATATCATACCTTTCAAAGCGACCTTTTTTGTCACGGGGAGCGCGAACAGACTTTCGGTCTGATAAAGTTTCCTCAGTCGGGTCTTTTGATTTGTCATGGAGTATGGGTGCCGCTTATAGGCGTATTCGTACTTGCTCTGTTCAAGCGGGAACGCTTCGCAGTTTTTCCGGATAGACGACACCATTTTCTGCCCGATCTCTGTGTGCACCCCTATCAAAGAGATACCCTCGTTGGTATCCGGTATCTCCGGAGAGTTTTTGACGCCCCAATAGTCACCGATTGTGATATCAGCATTGCTGTGTTCCAGCCTGTGACAGGTGAAACAGTTCTCTCTCAGACCGGCATTTTCAAAGAACATCCGCAGGTACGGGTCCTGAAATCTTGTCTTGACATACTGATTTCCATTCTCAAGATCCGCAACGATGCAGTAGGACTTCCAGCCGTAATACTTGGAGCGGAAAGACAGCCATCTTATCTTTCCATACGCCCGCTCAAGGTCAGAAATATATTTCTCGTAGAGTCCGGCTGCTGAGACACCGTGACACAGAAAATCACAGGTCACAAGGTTCGGGTAAGGCTTTTTAAGATAGTTCTTCAATCCGTCGATCTGGCAGGACGTTCCACAATACAGGACATTTTTTCCCTGTTCCAGACATCTTTTTACGTCTTTGAATACGGTTCCGGTCTTTCCTTCAACATACTTTGATTTTTTCAGAGCTTCCAGCGAGACCTGTTCCGTACTTGTGACATAAACCGACTTATAGTCGTCTGAAAATACGGTACCGAATACGACACCGTTTTGCTTCAGCACCTCATCTGCCAGCAGTCCGAAAATCCCTCCAGACGAACCCGTCTGCCTCTCTGCAGGGTTTTTAGCCCACATTGCGTAGTAGGTTCCCTCTTTCCAGTCCTTTCCTGGGAGACGTTGGGTTGCCGGACACACGCGCGAGCAGGCACCGCAGTCGATGCATCGTGCTTCATCAACAAAAGGCATATAATAGCCCTC